>NZ_KV810992.1:29483-90376 GCF_001812965.1 Actinomyces sp. HMSC075C01 | reverse complement strand
AGGGTGCGCATGGCGCGCCCTACCTCATCGAGGCTCCACTCCATCTCGTACTCGCCGGCCAGCTCAGCCAGGTCCTTCTCCAGCTCCACGCGCGGCACGGTGGTGAGCACCTGGACCCGCATGAAGAACAGGCCCGTGGAGGAGTCCCCGAACTGCTTGGACTCGGTGATGTTCCCGCCGCGCCGGGCCAGCGCCCCCGTGACCGCGTGGACGATGCCGGGGCGGCGGGGGAGGGCGCCGACGGCGTGGCGGGAGCCGTCGCGGTCACGGGTGCAGTCATACCGCGCAGCCTACCCAGCCGCGCGGCGCCCCTCCGAGTCGGGGCGGCCTCCGCCTGCCCCGCCGTCGGGCCTCCCATAGCGCAGCGCTCCCGCCGCACCGAGGGCGCTGAGTCCGACGACGATGAGCCCCACCCCGCCGACGCCACAGACCGCCGTCGTCCCGTAGCCCGGATCGAGCATCTGGATCGCCACCGCCGCCGTGATGACGACCATGAGGGCCACCGCCACCGACTGGATCCGGCGCTCGCGCCGGGAGCGGGCGTGGATCGCGGCGATGAGCGAGCTCGCCGCGAAGTACAGGCCCACGAGCACGCTGAGGGCCTCCACCGTGTCTGTGAAGAGCCCCTCGGAGACGAAGAGCAGGCCCGTCCAGGCGACCGAGGCGGCCGTGACCACCGCCGTCGTCCAGGAGGTGGAGCGCAGGCGGCCCGCCCAGGAGGGGACCTGGCGGGCGTCGGCCATCGCCTCGATCCCGCGCGCCGTCGGCACGAGGGTGGAGCCCAGGCTCATGATCGCCGAGGAGACCACCGCGACGCGCACCACCAGATGCCCCGTCACAGGAGCGGGGTCGACGGCGCTGTACGCCGTCCCGCCCACGGCGAAGAACCCCATGAGCCCCAGCATCGTCAGCGCGGTGACCCGCTGCGGCGCGCCTGCGCCCGTGACATCGGTGAGCGCGAAGATCGCGTCGAAGCCCCAGTAGGCGAAGACCGCCAGCAGCACCGCGTGGAACCAGTCGAGGGGCGAGCCAGTCATGGGCGCCAGGCGCACCCCGCCCCCGGCCACGAGCCCGGCGCAGACGATCGTCGCCCCGAGCCCCGCGATGACGGCGAGGTACTGCAGGGCCGCCATGAGCCGCAACTCGTAGAGGTCGATGAGGGCGGCGAGCGCGGTGAGCACCGCCGCCAGGGCCGCCTTGAGCGCCGCCGGCGCCGCGGGGGCGAGCAGGTCGGCGGCCACGTAGGCCATGCCGGAGGTGGCGATGACTCCGGTGGCGGCCAGGCAGAAGCCCGCGAACCACCCGGTGCGCGGCAGGGCGCGCCGCACCCATGTGTAGACGCTGCCCTTGTGCGGGTCGCGCCGGTCGTTGGCGCTCATGCCCGCGGCCACGAGGGCGGCGGGGATCGCCGCCAGGAGGTAGACGACGGCGGTGCCCGAGCCGACCAGCGCGGCGATGAGCGGCGCGGTCACCATGATCGAGTACCACGGCGCCGTGGCCGACAGGGCGAGCGCGGATCCCTGGAGGACGCTCAGGCGCGGGCCGCCAGCCGCGCCGCCACCCGGATCGCCCGGGCCTGAGTGCGCGCTGCCGGCCGCGGTCCCACGCGCGCCCCCGCCCTCGCGCGGAGGGCGCGGCGGCGTCGTCGACCCGGGTGCCAACACTGCTCCCGGCGCCTAGAGGCGGATCCGGTTGGGCACGAACCGGCAGTAGTAGTCCGTGATGGGGCCGTCGGACTCGCGGATGCCCAGGCCGTAGCACTCGTCGCCCACCATCCATGTGCCCAGGACCGGGCGGTTGTGCAGGTGGTCGGAGCCGGTGAAGTCGGGGAGCTTGCAGAACTCCTGGATGACATAGCCCTCGATGCCCCAGCCGCCGGGCTGGACGATGTGCCGGCCCTCCCCGTGCAGCTCGATGTTCGCGCCCTCGCGGGCGTGCAGGGGCTTGATGACGTACTCGGACATGCCCATCGTGTCGTGTCGGGCGCGGGCCTCATCGGGGTACATGTAAGTGGGGATGAGGTTGGGGTGGTTCGGGTAGAGGTGCCACAGCGCCGCGCTGAGCGCCTTGGTGGACAGGAACATCGTCCAGGCGGGCTGGAACCAGTAGTCCGGCTTGAGCGCGCAGATCGCGGGGCCGAACTCCTCGAACATCATCTCCTCCCACGGGTAGAGCTTGAAGATGGCCTCCAGGTGCCTGTTCTTCCCATCGGTGAAGCGGGCGGTCTCCCTGTCCAGCCCGAGCTGCTTCATCTCCACGAGAGTGCTGGTCAGGCCCGCTTGGATGGCGGTGTCCATGAGATAGCCCGTGGTCATGAGGTCCTCGCCGGAGTCATCGGCGTCGGTGTAGGCGAAGTGGTACATGTGGGGGCGCAGGCCGTGGAGGCGCCCGAGGTGGTCGTCGATGCGGCCCCACTGGGCGATGAGCTCCTCGTGGATGCCGTTCCACTGGTCGATGCCGGTCACGCCCGCCTTCAGATGGACGTCCTCGTGCCAGTACCACTGGATGAGGGCGGCCTCCACCAGCCCCGTGGGGGTGTCCGCGTTGTACTCCAGCATCCGGGGCGGCCGCCCGTCGTTGCCCGAGTAGATGAGATCGAAGCGCGAGTAGAGCGAGGGGTCGTCGCGGTCGAGGGAGACCGTGGCGTACTCGATGGCCTCTCGCGGGATGCCCAGGTTGAAGGGCGAGCCCGGCTTGAGCGACTCCTCGGCGAGGAAGCCGGCGGCGTCCTTGGCCATCATGTGGAGGTTCTCGCTGGTGCGCTCCAGGAGGTCGACCTCGTCCATGGTCAGCTCGTAGCAGGCGAACTCGTTCCAGTAGCTCGTGTTGATCCCCGTGGCGGGGTCGGTGGTCTCGGAGAAGACGAGGCCCTGGTGGGCGATGGTGTCGCGCCACCCGGGGCGCGGTGAGGATGGGACGCGCTGCACTCAGGACCCCGATCCGCCCTTGGAGCCCGAGCCGAAGCCCCCGTGGCGGGTGCCCGAGCCCCGCGAGTAGGAGCCCCCTGAGCGGTCCGAGGTGGTGACCTTGCTGCTCGACGACGGCTTGGAGTCGCTGTACCCCGAGGGCACCTTCTGCCCGACCCCGGGCGCGCTCACCGAGGAGCCGCGCGAGATCGGCATGTAGACCCAGTGGGGGTGGGAGTGGGAGTGGGAGGCCGGGCCCGTGTCGTCGTCGCACTTCTTGTCCTCGACGCGCTCCCCCGTGGCGGGATCCTTGCAGACCTTGACGTAGTCGGCGTCGGTGTTGCCGTTGTCGGAGGCGCAGCCGGCGATCCCCGCGATCCACAGCGCCGCTGCGGCGGCGGTGACGGCGGAGACCACGACCCGTTGGCCTTGGATCCTCGTGTGCATCCCTCGTCCTTCCTGCGCCGCGCGGGAACAGGGAGCCCGACGCCATACGGCCCTAGCCTAGGGGCGGGCGCCGCGCTCGACAACGGCGCTGGCACGGCAGCGCTCCCCATGGCCCCCATACGGGGGCCATGGGGAGCGCTCAGCCCTGGCGGGCCTTGAGGCGGGGGTTCTTCTTGTTGATGACGTAGGTGTGGCCGCGGCGTCGGACCACCTTGGACCCCGGCTGCTTGGCCAGGGACCGGATCGAGGCACGAACCTTCATGTCGGCTCCTTTCCTTCTTCGTGTCCAGTGAGGGCGGTGAGAGATCGACGGGGAGGGGCGGTGGCGCCCCGCCGGAGCGCCTACCGCTTGCGCTTGCCGTAGCGGCGCTCGAACTTCTCCACCCGGCCGGCCGTGTCCAGGATGCGGCCCTGGCCGGTCCAGAACGGGTGCGAGGCGCTGGAGACCTCGACGTCGTAGACCGGGTAGGTGTTGCCGTCCTCCCACTCGATGGTCTCTGACGATGTCAGGGTCGAGCGGGTCAGGAAGGCGAAGCCTGCGGACTTGTCGCGAAAGACGATGGGCTGGTAGGTGGGGTGGATCCCAGGGCGCATACGAGCTCCTTGGATGGGGGTGAATATGAGAACTGACGTGGTGAACGAATGCCGGCGGCGGTGCTGAGAGGGGAGCGGCTGAGGCTGCGCTGCGCCGCAGGCCCCGGCGGGTGCGGGCCCACAGACCCACCCCGCCCGCACCCGCCTACCAGGAGGACTTGACGATGCCCGGCAGCTCGCCGCGCAGCGCCATCTCGCGGAAGCGCACTCGGGAGGTCCCGGTGACGCGCAGGTGGCCGCGCGGGCGACCGTCCACCGCGTCACGCCGACGCAGGCGAGTGGGGGAGGCGTCTCGCGGCAGCGCGTGCAGCGCCGCCATCGCCTCGTCGCGCTCGTCCTGGCTCAGGTGAGGGTTGACCGAGGCCCGCTTGAGCTCGGCGCGGCGCTCGGCGTAGCGCTCCACCACCTGCTGGCGCCGCAGCTCGGCGGCGATCTTGGACTTCTTGGCCATCAGCGCGACTCCTTGTACTCCACGTGCCGGCGCACCACCGGATCAAACTTGCGCAGCACCAGCCGGTCGGGGGTGTTGCGGCGGTTCTTGCGGGTCACGTAGGTGTGGCCCGTCCCCGCGGTGGAGACCATCTTGATGATCGGCCGCAGGTCCTTTCCCTTGGCCCCGCTCATGACAGCTTCTCCCCTCGGGCGAGCATCTGAGCCACGACGACGTCGATGCCCAGCTTGTCGATCGTGCGGATGCCCTTGGCTGACACCGTCAGGCGCACGGTGCGCCCCAGGGACGGCACCCAGTAGCGCTTGCGCTGCAGGTTGGGGTCCCAGCGCCGGGGCGTGCGCTTGTGGGAGTGGGAGACGGACCGGCCGAAGACAGGCCGGGCCCCCGTGACTTGGCAGTAGGTGGTCATGACGAGCATGATATAAGAATGATTCTCAGTTTCGTCAACTCTGCTGGAGGACCTCGTGACCGATCCCTCGGATGACTTTGCCGGCAACCTCGCTGACATCCCCGGCTCCCCGGCCGACGGCCGGCACACCCTGGCCGTCATCGGCGCCGTCGACCCCGCCCTGCTGGACCTGGTCGACCTCGCCCTGGCCGGCCAGGACGCCGTCGTCATCCGCGCCGGGCTCCACTTCGGCGCCGACGACGAGGTCGGCAGCAGCGACGCCGACGACGACCTGGTCCGGCTTGTCAGTCACAGCTCGGCCGAGGGCTTCGACGACGAACCGGTCAGACTCGACGTCCCCATGCCCTCCACCTGCCCCACCTGCTCCCTGCGGGAGGTCCTGGCCGCCGTCGCCCAGGACCGTGCCGCCCAGGACCCGGGCGGCACCACCGTCATCCTCCTGCCGGCGGCCATCGAGCTCGCCCACCTCCTGCCCGGCCTGGCCGAGGAGCTCGCCGGCACCGGCGCGAGACTGGCCGGAGCCGCCCACGTCCTGGACGCCACGACCGCCCTGGACGAGCTCCTCGAGCACCGCCTGCTGAGTGCCTTCCCCGGCGACTGTCGCTGCACGGGCGCCGTCCACCTGACCAACCTCGGCTACGCCGACGTTGTCCTGGCCCTGGGGCGCGATGAGGACCCCGCCGGGGCCGACCTCATCGAGCACCTGCGCCCCCATGACGCCCTCCTGCTCCCGGGGCTCGACGCACCGCTCCTGGAGACCCTCACTGCCCTCACCCACGACGTCGCCGCCTCCTTGAGCCGCATCCACCCCGCCACCACCAGCGCCTGGGGCGGCCCCGACGAGCATGGTGTGTGGACCCTCGACCTCAGCGCCTCCCTGCCCTTCCACCCCGAGCGCCTGCGCTCCCTGGTCGTGGAGCTCGCCGGTCAGGGCCTGTGCGCTCGCGGCTGCTTCTGGCTGCCCAGCCGCCCCGGTCGGGTGTGCACCTGGGAGGTCGCCGGAGGCGCCGTGAGCGTCGGTGACGCCGGTACCTGGGCGGAGGTCCCAGCCGCACCCTCCAGCTGCGGTGACGACACAGCCGGCGAGCCCCGTTGCCACCTCGTGGTCACCGGCGTCGGGGACGAGGAGATGCGCGAGCAGGTGCGCCGCGCCTTCGCCCGGATCCTCCTGCGTCCCGAGGAGATGGCCCAGGCCCTGGCCTGGATCGGTGCCGACGACGGCCTGGGCGACTGGTTCGGGCAGGAGGGCTGAGCGCCCGCTGCCGCCGTGCGAGCCCCGCCCCCAGGCGGCACATGGCGGCACATGGCGACGCTGGGAGGTGCGGCGTGGTCGGCATGAGGTGGCATGGGGAGACGCCGGGCTGCACTGTGCACTAGGGGGGCGGCACGGCTGGGCCCCGGCACGGTAGGGTGTTCCCGTCGCGACTGGCGCCGGGTGGATCACCACCGGGGAGCGGCACGAACACGACTCCGGGGTCGCCCGCCTGGGCCACGGATCGCCCACCAGTGCGCGCACAGCCGCCTGCCATGGCGCAGCGTGCGCCCCACACCTGAGGAGAGACATGACCGCGCAAGCCGTCACCCCGTCCCTGAACCAGCCGCTGGCCGAGCTCGACCCGGACATCGCCGAGGTCCTCACCGGTGAGCTCGCCCGCCAGCGCGAGACCCTGGAGATGATCGCCTCGGAGAACTTCGTTCCCCGGGCCGTCCTGGAGTGCCAGGGCTCGGTCCTGACCAACAAGTACGCGGAGGGCTACCCGGGGCGCCGCTACTACGGCGGCTGCGAGGTCGTCGACGTCGCCGAGTCCCTGGCCATCGAGCGTGCCAAGGCCGTCTTTGACGCCGAGTGGGCCAACGTCCAGCCCCACTCCGGGGCTCAGGCCAACGCCGCCGTTCTCCACGCCCTGGCCACCCCCGGTGACACCCTCCTGGGCCTGTCCCTGGCCCACGGCGGCCACCTCACCCACGGCATGAAGATCAACTTCTCCGGCAAGAACTACAACGCCACCGCTTACGGCGTGGACGAGACCACCATGCGCATCGAGATGGACCAGGTGCGCGAGGCCGCCCTGCGCGAGCGCCCCTCGGTGATCATCGCCGGCTGGTCGGCCTACCCCCGCCACCTCGACTTCGCCGCCTTCCGCTCCATCGCCGACGAGGTCGGCGCCGCCCTGTGGGTGGACATGGCCCACTTCGCCGGGCTCGTCGCCGCCGGCCTGCACCCCAACCCCGTTCCGCACGCCGACGTCGTGTCCACCACCGTCCACAAGACCCTGGGCGGCCCCCGCTCCGGCATGCTCCTGTCCAGCCGCGCCGAGCAGTGGGGCAAGAAGCTCAACTCCGCCGTCTTCCCCGGCCAGCAGGGCGGCCCCCTCATGCACGTCATCGCCGCCAAGGCCGTGGCCATGAAGATCGCCGGCACCGAGGAGTTCCGCGAGCGCCAGGAGCGCACCGTGCGCGGCGCCGCCATCATCGCCGAGCGCCTGGGGGCCGACGACGTCAAGGCCGCCGGCGTCAGCCTGGTCACCGGTGGCACCGACGTGCACCTGGTGCTGGTGGACCTGCGCGACTCCTCCCTGGACGGCCAGCAGGCCGAGGACCTCCTGCACACCGCCGGCATCACGGTCAACCGCAACGCCGTCCCCTTCGACCCGCGTCCCCCGCGCGTCACCTCCGGCCTGCGCATCGGCACTCCCGCCCTGGCCACCCGCGGCTTCGGTGACGCCGAGTTCACCGAGGTCGCCGACATCATCGCCGCCACTCTCGTCCACGGAGCCGCCGGCACCGCCGACGACGAGACCCTGGCCGCCCTGCGCGGTCGCGTGCGCGCCCTGACCGACGCCTTCCCCCTCTACCCGGGGCTGGACCAGTGAGGGCTCCCTGGAGCGGGGCGGCCCGGGTCCTGGACGGCAAGGCCACGGCCGCCGCCCTCAAGGCCGAGCTCAAGGAGCGTGTCGCGGCGCTGCGCGAGCGCGGCGTCACTCCCGGCCTGGGCACGGTCCTGGTGGGGGAGGACCCCGGCAGCGTCAAGTACGTTGCCGGCAAGCACGCCGACTGCGCCGAGGTCGGCATCCTCTCCATCCGTGAGGACCTGCCGGCCAGCGCCACTCAGGCGGAGGTGGCCGCCGCCGTCGACCGCCTCAATGCGGATGATGCCTGCACCGGCTACATCGTCCAGCTCCCGCTGCCGGCGGGCGTGGACACCAACGCGATCCTGGAGCGCGTGGATCCGGACAAGGACGCCGACGGCCTGCACCCCACCAACCTGGGGCGCCTGGTGCTGCGGGCCTCGGGGCCCATTGACTCGCCCCTGCCCTGCACGCCGCGCGGCTGCATCGAGCTCGTGGAGCGTCACGGCATCGACCTGGCCGGCCGCAACGTGTGCGTCGTCGGGCGCGGGGTCACGGTGGGCCGCTCCATCGGCCTGCTCCTGGGCCGCAAGGACGTCAACGCCACCGTGGACATCTGCCACACCGGCACCACGGACCTGGCCGAGCACGTGCGCCGGGCCGATGTCGTTATCTCGGCGGCCGGCAGTCCCGGCATCATCACCCCGGAGATGGTCGCCCCCGGCGCCGTCGTCCTGGACGTGGGCGTCTCGCGCGTCGTCGATCCGGCCACCGGCAAGGGCCGCATCGCCGGTGACGTCGCCGACGGCGTCGACGAGGTGGCCTCCTGGCTCTCACCCAATCCCGGCGGCGTGGGGCCCATGACCCGTGCCCTGCTGCTGGCCAACGTGGTCGAGACCGCGGAGCGCTCGCTCTGAGGAATGCCGTCCTCGTCTGACCGGCCGATAACCTTGAGGTCATGACGGACGAGTCCCACGGCGCCCATCCCTCCCATGCTGACCACCCCACCCATCCGGCTGAGTCGGCAGGCTCCCCGAGCTCTTCGGAACCTGAGCCGACTCAGCCGGAGGCGTGTCCGCCGACCCCTGCGGACGCGGCGCCTGTGTCGCCCTCGCCGGAGGCGACCGGCCCCCAGGACCCGCAGCCGCGCAGGACCGGCCTGCGGCGTCGGACCCTCATCCTCGGCGCGGCCGGCGCCGGCGCCCTCGTCGTGGGCGGAGCTATCCTGGTGCGCTGCACCACGGGGCGCCGGAGCTCGCCGACGCCCACGGCCACCGACTCGCCGGCCTCGGCCGCCTACCGTCCCGCCTACCACTACAGCCCCGCCACGGGGAATCTCGCCGACCCCAACGGCCTGGTTCTCTATGAGGGCGAGTACCACCTCTTCCATCAGCAGGACGGCACCTGGGGTCACGCGATCAGCTCGGACATGGTGCACTGGAAGCGACAGGGGACGGCCCTGGAGCACGACGCGCAGGGCCTGGCCATGTCCGGCAGCTGCGTCGTCGACGGGGCCAACACCTCCGGCCTGGTCACAGGCGGCGGCATGGTCGCCGTCTACACCTCCACCGAGGGCGGTGAGGCCCAGTCCCTGGCCTACTCCACCGACCAGGGGAGGAGCTGGCAGCGCTTCTCCGGCAACCCCGTCATCCCCAACGACGGGCGCAAGGACTTCCGCGACCCCAAGGTCTTCTGGCACGAGGACTCCAAGGCCTGGATCATGATCGTCTCCGCCGGGGACCACGTCTCCCTGCTGCGCTCCACCGACCTCAAGGCCTGGAGCCACGCCAGCGACTTCGGCCAGGGCATCGGCTCGCACGCCGCCGTGTGGGAGTGCCCCGACCTCTTCCCCCTGACCGACTCCAGCGACGGGCGCACCCGCTGGGTCATGACCCTCTCAGTGGGCGCCAACGAGGAGACGGCCGGCTCCACCGCCCAGTACTTCATCGGCGACTTCGACGGCTCCGTCTTCTTCCCCGAGGACCGCGACACCCGCTTCACCGACATCGGCCAGGACTTCTACGCCGCCCAGAGCTTCGAGCACGTCGAGGGCCGCCGCGTGTGGATGGCCTGGCTGGGCAACTGGAGCTACCCCTACTCCCTGCCCACCGGGGACTGGCGCGGCGAGATGAGCATCCCGCGCGAGCTGTCCCTGACCACCATCGGCGGCAAGCGCACCCTCGTGCAGACACCCGTCCCCGAGCTCGACGCCCTGCGCGGGCGGGCCACCGACCTCTCCGGCCTCAAGGCCACCGACACGGTGACGGCTCTGGGTGCGGGCCGCACGGTCGAGATCGACCTGACCCTGGACGTCTCCCAGGCCTCCGAGGCCTGGCTGGGACTGGCCCGCGGCACGGTCGACGGCAAGACCCAGGAGGTGCGCGTCGGCGTCGACATCTCGACCGGCACCCTCTACCTGGACCGCACCGACGGCGGGCTCACGCAGGTCGACGGCAAGGACGAGGGAACCACCACCGACTTCGCCCTGCGCCGCCAGACGCAGTACCACCCCACCGGCTCCGCAGTGCGTCTGCACCTCTACCTGGACCGCTCCAGCCTCGAGGTCTTCGTCGACGACGGCGCCACGGTCGGCAGCCTCCTGGTCTTCACCGCCCCCTCCTGCCAGGAGATCGTCCTGGGCGCCAAGGGCACGGCCACCATCACGTCGGGCAGCCTCACCCCACTGGCCGCAGCCCTGTAGGCGTGCTGCAGGACGCTCGACGACGGATGATGACGGCGGGGCCGTCGGAACAGGTGTTCCGACGGCCCCGCCTCCTGCTCAAGCAGTGATGCCCTGAGAGCGGCGCCTACTTCAGTCGCTGCGGGCGGGTGTCACCGCCGTTGGAGCGGGCCCGGTCGGAGGGGATGTCCGCGAAGCCCCCCAAGCCGTTGGTGCCGTAGGTGCGGTCCACTGAGGTGGTGTCCCCGGAGATGTTCAGCTTCACCGTCGGGGCCAGCGAGCCTCCGCGCACCGGGTTGCCGTCCTTGTTGCCGCCGATGGAATCGATGAAGGACTCCACCAGGCCGCCGGGCATGACGTAGTGCGAGTAGGACTGGAAGGTGTACGGGCTCTGGTTGAAGTCCGGCGAGTAGGGCTTACCCGGGTTGAAGTTGAGGTTAATGGGGTTGCCCAGCGCAATACCCGTGTTCTGGTTGAGCGGCTTGTAGTCGCTTCTCAGCCCATCGCCCACGAAGCCGTAGACGCCCTCAGGGCCCTGGAGCCCGTCGGCATAGGTCTCCCGGTGCGAGATCGTGAACAGGTAGTACTTGCCGTCCTGGAAGTAGATCTGCGGCCGCTCAGTCTGGTCATTGACGCAGTTGCCGCTCAGCAGCGGAGGCAGGTACTCCCACTGAGTCATCGCCTTGTTCTTGGCCCGGGCCAGACCCACGTTGGCCAGCTGGTAGCGGCCGCCGCGCTGGTTGACCGCCTCGACCGTCTCCGCCTTGGGATCGCCCTGCTCATAGCCGAGGTCCTCCGCGGTGCAGGTGGCCACAGCGGTGTTCTGACCGGCCTTGGCCGCGGCATCGACGTACTGCTGCTCACGCACGAAGGCCGAGTTGCCCTCGAAGACCATGTACTCGGTGGGGTCCGAGGGGTTGTTCTGGTCACGGAAGGTGAAGGGGTCGCGGAAGTTCACGCCCGGGTTCTGCTCGCGGGTCTGGTAGTACTTGCCGTCCGGGACGAGCAGCTGGTGCTGGGTGCGGAAACCGGTGAGCCACACGCCGTTCTCGTCAGCGTAGATGCGTCCCTCGGACTGCACGATCCGCGGGTCGTAGGGCTTGGACGACCCGCCGTTGCCGTCCTGACCGTAGCCCCCGTCACCACTGCCACCGGTGGTGGTGTTGTAGAAGGCCACCGAGGTGTAGAACATGCGGATCTTGTTGCCCTCCATGAGGCGGGCCGAGCCGGACCACTCGGTTTGGGCCGTGAAGCTCTGATCCTCGAAGATCGAGCCGGAGGCGCCGTCGGGGAAGACGTGCCCACCATAGATCCACCCGCCGTTGGAGCTGCTGGCGCCGTCGGCCGAGGAGGTCTGCGTGCCGGCCTTGCGGTAGAAGAAGCCCAGACGTGCGTGGGTGTGGCGGTCGTCGAAGGTGTAGCCGGCGTGCCGGTCGGCCACCAGGGAGAAGGCGATCTCCCAGCCGTTGTAGGAGATCTGGTGGGCGGCCTCATCGGTCAGCGTCCAGGTGTCCCACACCCACACGTCGTCGCTCGTGGCCGGGAAGCCGTTGGAGATCTCCGGCATCGTGAGCTGTTCGGGCATCGAGTTGGTGCCCGACGGCGCATTGGGGTTGGAGACCCGCTGGATCTGCATGGCGTCAGCACGGGTCCACTTGGCGGTGTAGTTCTCCTCGACCCCGTGCGCCGCACCGGTGTGCTTGGTGGCGTTGGCCCAGCCGGGGTTGTCGGCCTTGAAGCCCTTCGCGTCCTGGGCGGCGGCCCCACCAGCGGCCTGCTGGTCGCTCTGACCCGCCTGGCCCTGCTCAGTTGGGCTCTGGCTCGCCTGCGCCTGGCCGGCAGGGGCCTGGTCGTTCTTCTGGGCCGCTCCCGCCTCGGGCGAGGCCTCGGCGGTAGCGGTAGCGGTAGCGGTAGGGGAGGCGCTGGGGGAGGGCGCCTCATCGGCGAGCGCGGTGGTGCCGGACCCGGCCACCAGGAGTCCAAGCGTCAGCGCCGCGGCCAGTCGTCTGCGACGGGCGCGGAACGAAGTGTGTGTCACGGTCATTGTCCGTACTGTCCTTACTCATGAGGGATGAGGGTGTCAGTGCGCCGTGAGCCGATGTTCGTGATCTCCCAGGCCCAACCTTAGGAGAACCTGGAGGTGGAGGGACAGGTCTTTGGGCCGCTCTGTCAATATCGGGACACTGCCACCAAAGACGTAGGCCCAGCATTCCCAGGGTTTCTTGAGGTTTTCGGAACTTTGGTGACATAAACCACAGGCCAAAGTGTTATCGTCCGGTTAGTCTTGAACGCGTTCTCCGTGAGCTGTCTGGTCTCCCAGCCTGTCGGTTCAGGTGGTCGTCCGCTGCCGGGCGGCCCCGTGTCTAACGGAGATCCTGTGAATACTCTTCCCATCCGTCTGCGACGGTTATCCGCATCAACAATCGCTTTCCTGGCTGCGCTCGCCCTGAGTGCGGCCAGCCCGGCGGTGGCCGCTACAGCGCCGAACACGGCGGGGCAGTCCACCACCTCCCTGCGTGACACCTCCACGGTGAGCGCCCAGTCCCTGGCTCAGATGGTCGCCGGTCCGAAGGCGATAGTCTCCAACGCATCCGTCTCCGGCAAGGACGTCCAGATCGGCACCGTCAAGGGCCTGCCCGGTGACGGCAACGCCATCACCGAGGGCGTCGCCCTGTCCACCGGCTCCCTCATCGACCCCGATCCCACAGCCGACTCCGATACCGACATCACCCGCTCCGCGGTCCTGGGACCCAACGACGCCCTGGACACCACCGGTGACTTCGGCGTCGTCGAGGACCCGGCGGGACTGGCCAAGGTGGCCGGCACCGACGTCTATGACGAGGCTGTCCTGGAGTTCGACGTCACCGCCACCAGCTCCAACATCGTCCTCTACTACAGCCTCGGCTCCGAGGAGTACGCCGGCGCCACCGAGGGCACCCCTGCCTCCTGGCAGTCGCGCGGATACAAGGACCCGCTGAGCATCCAGGTCAACGGCACCGAGTGCGCCCACGTCCCCGGCACGCAGACGGCCGTGAGCGCCGCCTCGATCAACGAGTCCTCGAACGCCGCCTACTACACGGCCAATGTCTCGGGACACACGCCGGGACAGATCCCCGTGGAGTTCAACGGCTACACCTCCGCCCTGCCCTGCCAGGCCTCCGTCACCCCGGGGCAGAAGGTGCACGTGCGCGTGGCCATCGCCGACGCCCAGGACGGTCAGCTCGACTCCACGGTTCTTCTGCGCACCCAGGGACTGGGCTTCACCGACAAGCCGATCACCGACCCCTGTAACGCCAAGGCCGGCACCTGTGACATCCCCGGCAATGGCAAGGGCTCCAACGGGAACGGTTCGAACAACGGCAAGGACTCCACCCCTCCGCCCGGTCAGGGCAAGCCGGGTGTGACCGACTACAGCGCCGCCTCACCCACCGCGAGCCCTAAGAAGACTGTGGCCGGTCTGCCCCTGACCGGAACCCAGGCGCTTTTCCTGGGAGGCATCGCCCTGCTGCTCCTGGCCGGCGGCGGTGTGGCGCTCATGCTGCGTCGTCGTCGCCTGACCGGCTCTGAGGCCGGCTGACAGAGGCTGCGGCCAGCAGACGGCTGACGGGGTGGATGAGGCTCTCCTCATCCACCCCGTCGTCTGGGTCTGCGGCTCACTGCTGTTGGGCGCTCAGTCCTCCTCCGACCGGGAGACGCGACGCGCCGCCAGCTCCTTGGCCAGCATCGCGCAGCCCAGGATGCACAGCGGCATGGAGGCCAGCCACAACAGGGTGCTGATGCGGGACAGCAGCGAGGTCTGAGCCAGGACGGGCAGGACGGCGGCGATGACGATGACCGCCATCCACACACCGACTCGCCGTGCACTGCGCGGTTTGCGGACGTCGTCGGGACTCATGGCACCGATCCTCTCACCCGGTGATCTCGAACCTGTGCTCATCCAGGCAGCCGGCACGCAGGTCGGTCACGGTGAGCCGGCGCACCGAGGCCCACCTGGGGCCGTGCCGCAGCCACGCGATCAGCCGGCCCACGGCCTCCGGCTCACCCTGGGCCATGACCTCGACGTCGCCGTCGGGCAGGTTACGGACCCGCCCCACCACCCCCAGCTCCTGGGCGGTGTAGGCGCAGTGGTAGCGGAAGCCCACCCCCTGGACCGTGCCCTGGACCAGGACGTGAACGGTTCTCACAGTGCTGGCACTCAAACCGGCGTCGCTCATGGCTCTATCGTCTCAGGCTCAGGGCCGAGCACGTAGGCTTGCCGTCATGCGTATCGCCACCGTCAACGTCAACGGCATCCGGGCCGCCGCCCGCAAGGGCATGGGGGAGTGGCTCGCCGCCTCAGCCCCCGACATCCTCCTGCTCCAGGAGGTCCGGGCCGACGAGCAGATCGCCGTCGACCTCCTGCCCGGCTACGAGGCCGCCATCTGGCCGTGCCGCATCAAGGGGCGTGCGGGCGTGGGCGTCGCCGTGCGCGACGGCGGCCCCGCCACCCTCGGCGAGCTGCGTTACGGCGTGGCCGCCCCCGGCACCGAGGAGCCCGACGTCGACTCCGGCCGCTGGCTCGAGGCCGACCTGAGCCTTACCGGCTTCGACGGCATCGAGCGGCTCACCGTCATCTCCGCCTACCTGCACTCCGGCCAGCTGGGCACCGAGAAGATGGACCAGAAGTACGCCCACCTCGAGCTCGTTGACGCTCGCATGGCCGAGCTCCTGGCCGCCGCCCGCGACGGCGGCCCCCAGGTCGTCATGGCCGGGGACCTCAACGTGGTGCGCTCCGAGCGCGACATCAAGAACTGGAAGCCCAACCACAACAAGATCGCCGGCGTCATGGACGAGGAGATCGCCCACCTGGAGGGCTGGTTCGCCTCCGGCTGGGTGGACGCCTCGCGCCACCTCGTGGGGGACGAGGAGCAGGGGCCCTACACGTGGTGGTCCCAGCGCGGCAAGGCCTTCGACAACAACGCCGGCTGGCGGATCGACTACCAGGTCCTCACCCCCGTCCTGGCCGAGCGGGCCCACAGCGTCACTGTGGACCGGGCGCCGGACTACGCCTCACGCTGGTCCGACCACGCCCCGCTCGTCGTCGAGTACCGCTGACGTCGCGGTTGACCTTGTCGGAGAACACGTCGGGGTCGGGCACTTGAACGGCCCGACCCCGACGGCCTCTCAGTAGCGGATCGCGTCGATCGGCCGGATGCGGGTGGCCACGATCGCCGGGATGATGCCCGCCAGCGCGCCCACGGCGGTGGCCGCGATGAGGCCGATGACGGCCGCCACCATGGGGAAGGGCGGGGTCGTGGTCACCGGGATGCCCAGGAAGGTGCCCAGTGGCGTGACACGCATTCCCACGATCGCGATCCCGATGCCGACGACGCCGGCGACCACGGTGGCCACCACCGACTCCAGCATGATGGAGAAGAAGATGCGTCGGCTCGTCGCCCCGAAGGAGCGCCGCACCCCGATCTCGTGGATGCGTTGACGCACGGTCACCAGCGAGATGTTGACCAGGCTCAGGGCCCCTAGCAGCATGACGAACACGCCGGCGGCCGTGACCACCTGGGTGAAGGTGTTCGCGCTGGAGGTGAAGCCACCGCCCTGGAGGTTGTCCTCGGCCTGGGTCGAGCCCTGACCGAAGCGCGCGTCCAGGTCCTTCTTGGCCAGGCTGGCGACCTCCTTCGCGCCGTCCTGACCGGCCCAGATCTCCAGTGTGGGGGCGGGACGGGCGGCGTCCTTGGGCAGCCAGCGCTCATAGGGCGTGTTGAGAGCGAAGGCGGTCACGGGCTGGGTGCACGGCAGGTCCTTGTCCCGCTCGGGATCCCCGGAGCAGCCGATGAGGGAGAGGTCCTCCGCCTCCAGCACGCCGACGATCGTGAAGGAGGTCTGCACCGGGGAGAAGGAGGTGACGGTGATCGGCTCGGTGAGCTGCTGGATCCCCATGGCGTCGAGGAAGCCCCGGGTGACGACCATGCTCGGGGAGAGGTCGTCCTCGTCCTGGGCCGTGAACCAGCGCCCCTGGGAGATGGTCTTGTGGTGCAGGAGCCCGTAGCTCAGGCTCACGGTCTGGGTGGGCACGCTCCGAGCGCCGTCGGGGAAGGAGAATCGGACGTTGGAGGTGTAGGTCGTCGCCCAGGACTTGACATCGTAGCGCTCGACGAAGCTGTTCATCGCCCCCGAGATCTTCGCCGCGGTCGCAGCGCTGGTCGTGGAGCCTCCGCCCGCGCCACCGGCACCGCCTGCGCCATTCGCACCACTTGCGCCGTTCGCACCTCCTGTGCCGCCTGCACCGTTGCCGCCGCTTGAGTCTCCGCTGGTGCTCGACTCGGGTGCGTCGTCGGCCTGGAGGGCCTGGTCCAGGCCCTTGCCGGTGGGGCTGACGTTGATCGTCACCGTGCCCGGGCGGCCGGTGTACTTCTCGCTGACCTTGTTGATGGCGTCGACGGAGACCTGCCCCAGGGCGATGACGAAGGTCATGGCCGCCACCGCCGCCGCCACGCCCACCAGGGACAGCAGGACCCTCAGCTTGCCGATGCGCAGCTGGGCCCAGGCCTCGACGATGGCGCCGAAGAATCCGGTGAGAATGCCGTTCATGAGGTTCCTTCGTGGCTGGTGGGCGCAGACGGGTAGGGGGATGTTGGAGGGGCGACGACCTCACCGAACTCCTCCAGGCTGCCGACCTTGCGACGCGTGACGGAGATCGGGGTGAGGGTGCCGTGGTCAAGCCGGTACTGGGTGTGGGCGCGGCCGGCCACAGCCAGGTCGTGCGTGATAATGATGAGGGCGGCGCCGTTGTCGGCGCACTGGCGCTCCAGGAGCGTCATGACCGAGTTGCCGGTGTCGACGTCGAGGGCGCCGGTGGGCTCGTCGGCCAGGATGACGCTGGGGCGCCGGGACAGCGCCCTGGCGATGGCCACCCGCTGCTGCTCGCCTCCCGACAGGCGTGAGATGGGCGAACCCACCTTGTCTCCCAGGCCCACGGCCTCCAGCAGCTCCGCGGCCCGCGCGCTGCGGGTCCAGAAGGCTCTGCCGGTGTCGTACAGGAGCGGGGCTGCCACGTTCTCGGTGGTGGTCAGCCCCGGGATGAGGTTGAAGGACTGGAAGACGAAGCCGAAGGTTTGCCCCCGCAGGTGGGCTCGGCGGCTCTCCCCGAGCCGGGAGGTGTCGGTGCCGGAGAGCGTGTAGCGGCCCGACGTCGGCTTGTCGATGAGGCCCAGGATGTTGAGCAGGGTGGACTTACCCGTTCCCGAGCGTCCCACGATGGCCACGTGCTCACCGGGGGAGACGCTCAGGTTGACTCCCGTGAGGATCTGCAGGGGCTCGGAGTCGGGAACGGTGAAGGTGCGGGTGATCTCCCGCAGCTCCAGCAGCCCGCTCACAGGATCTCCTTGCCTTCGGAGTCGTAGCAGGCGGAGTTGTCCGGCTCGCAGGTGTCCGGCGTCCCGGTGCGGCGCGTGTCCTTGTTGGGGACGAACTGCAGGACCTGCTGGTCGGCCTTGAGGCCGGCGGTGATCTGGATGTTCGTACCGTCCGTGATCCCCAGCTTCACAGCGGTCTTGACCGCCTTGGAGGTGTCCCCGGACTCGGGAACCAGCCACACGAAGCCCGAGCCGACCTTGCCCTCCACGGCGGTGACCGGAACCGTCAGGGCGTCAGAGGCGCTGCCGGCGTCAACGCTGATGGTCACCGGCATGCCGGCGAAGACCTTCTGGTCGCCGGGAACCGCGCAGCGCATCTCCACGCTGGTGCCGTCGCCGGAGGTGGTCGTCGTCGAGCCGTCCCCGCCGGTGGTCGTGGAGGTGGAGGCCTTGGTACCGACCTTGAGGTTGTTGCACTGGAAGGGCGCCGGGCCCCCTTCCAGGGTCAGGGTCGCGGCAGTGGGGGCGTTGGTGAGCCGGTACTGCTGCGCGGCGCTGACGGTGCCGGTGGCCGAGTAGGTCGAGGGGGTGATGGTGGCCACGACGACGCCGACGCTGGTCTCCTGCTGCTTGATGACCTTGGGGTTCACGGTGCCGCTGACGGGGGCGTAGATCGTGGACCAGGTCACCTTGTCCTCGGTCGGGGTCTGGGTGACGTTGCCACTCTCATCGGTCTTGGTCACCGGAGGTTGGGACTCGGAGTGCTTGATGTGGAGCAGCGGGTCGCCGGCACTGACCTGGCTGTCCTTCTCCACGACGACGGAGTCCACCACGCCGGCCAGGTCGGCCTGGACCTCGACCGTGGCGTCCTGGACGATGTGCCCCTTGACCTCAACCTTGTTGGCGATGCTGCCCTTGGTCACGGTGGCGGTCTTGACATCAGCGGCGTAACCGGGAGAGATGTCAGCGGTGGTGCCGTCGCTCTGCGAGGGGAAGAAGGCGATCTTCACCAGGGCGACGGCGACGACCACCGCGATGAGGGTCTTGAGGGCGGGCCAGACGAAGCGCTTCACGGCGTCCTCCATGGAAGGCAACGGAATCAGCACCGGGAAGAAAGACCGGGATCCTGATTAATACACACAGAGACTATGGCAGGGGTAGTTGCCTGACCTCATCCTGAAGGAGGAACGCTGAAAGCCCTCTCCAACCAAGGTTGGAGAGGGCTGATCGCCGTCAGGTGCGGAGGCTCAGCGGTGCGCCGGGCGGCTCAGGCGAGCCGCCCGGCCGGGGCGGCGGGAACCGCATCGAGGAAGGCCGGCGGGTTGAAGCCCTCACGTCGGTAGGCGTCGGCCACGGCGGCGGCCACGTCGTGGACGGCGTCGGCGTCCACCAGGGCGATCGCCGAGCCGCCGAACCCGCCTCCGGTCATGCGTGCCCCGTGGGCGCCGGCGGCGCGGGCCGCCTCCACGGCCACGTCCAGCTCGGGGCAGGTGCACTCGTAGTCCACGCGCAGTGACTCGTGCGAGGCGTCCATGAGCCTGCCCGCCTCGGCGAGCTTCTCGCCGCGCAGGGGGCGCCCGTCCTGCAGGAGCGCCACGAGCCGGCGGGTGCGGTCGATCTCGGTGACGACGTGGCGGGTGCGCTTGACCAGTTCATCGGCGTCGTCGCCGTCGGTGGCCGAGAGCCGCTCCAGGGCGCCGGGCAGGTCTTCGATCGCGATGTCCGCCAGGAGCTCCACTCCGAGGATCTCAGCGGCGCGCTCGCAGGCGGCTCGCCTGGCCCCGTACTGGCCGTCGTCCAGGGAGTGCTTGGCCTTGGTGTCGATGACCAGGAGGGCCAGGCCCTCGGCGGCCAGGTCGAAGGGCACGTGGGTCACCGAGCCGTCGCGGCAGTCCAGCTCCAGGGCGTGGCCCTCGCGGCAGCGCAGGGAGGCCGACTGGTCCATGCCGCCGGTGGGGGCCCCGGCCATCTCGTTCTCCGTGCGCACGCAGTTGGCCACCAGGCGGGCGCGCCCGGCGTCGTCGGGCTCCTGCGCAGTCCCGGCCAGGCCCAGGTGCGCGACCTCGTCAATGGCGACGGCCGCCGAGCACTCCAGAGCCGCCGAGGAGGACAGCCCGCCTCCCAAGGGCACGTAGGAGACGAGGGCGGCGTCGAAGCCGGGCAGGTTCTCAAAGCCGTCGCGCTCCAGGGACCAGGCGACGCCGGCGATGTAGGAGGCCCAGTGCTTCACCTCCCCGGGGGTGCCCTTCGGGCCGATCGTGTCGAGGTCCATGACGTCGACCTTCTCCCGGGTCTGGGGGGAGACCAGGCGCACGACGCGGTCCTCGCGGCGCCGCAGCGCCAGGTGCGCCCGGTGGGGCAGGGCGATGGGCAGGGCCAGGCCGCCGTTGTAGTCGGTGTGCTCGCCAATGATGTTGACGCGCCCAGGGGCGTACCAGACCCCGTCGGGCTCGGCCTCGAAGACCTCGCGGAACAGGGCGGTGGCGGCCTCGGCGCCCTCCTTAGGGCTCAGTGCAGGGGCGAAGACGGGAGCATCGTTGGTCATCGTGGTCTCCTGTGACGGGTTGTTGGGTGAGTGAGCGGACAGGCTGTGGAAGAGGCGGGGTCGGTGGGGGAGGGGTCAGGTGGCGATGGTCAGGTGGGTGCCGGCCTGTTGCAGGGCGTCGACGCTCTCGGCGTCGGGCTCGGTCTCGGTCACCAGGACCCCGATGTCCCGGGTGGCGCAGAAGGAGCGCAGCCCCAGCACTCCCCACTTGGAGGAGTCAAGCGTGGCCACCACCGTGCGCCCGGCGGCGACCAGCGCCTGGTTGGCGGAGGCCTCCTGCAGGTTGGGGGTCATGA
Organism: Actinomyces sp. HMSC075C01; assembly: GCF_001812965.1. NCBI lineage: Bacteria > Bacillati > Actinomycetota > Actinomycetes > Actinomycetales > Actinomycetaceae > Actinomyces > Actinomyces sp. HMSC075C01. The sequence goes on along the minus strand of NZ_KV810992.1, from coordinate 69,850 downwards.
GCCCGGCCTCGGGAGTGAAGCCGTGGGCGCCTAGGAAGACCCACTCCACGCGCATCGTGCGCAGCGCGTCGACCGCCACCAGCCCCACCAGGGCGTTCGACGGCGTGCGCTCACCGCCGGTGATGACCACCGTGGGGGCGTCGCGGTTCTCGGCGCGGGCGGCGTCGGCGGCGTCGAAGAGAACCTGCGCGGCGGGCAGCGAGTTCGTGATGACGGTCAGGGTGGGGAAGTGCTCCAGCTCGGTCAGGGCCTGGGCGAGTGCCAATGTGGTGGTCCCGGCCGACAGCGCCAGGGAGTCCCCGGGGCGGACCATGGCGGCCGCGGCCTGGCCGATGCGGCGCTTGGCCTCCAGGTTGAGGGTCGACTTGGCGGTGAACCGCGGCTCGAGGGTGGTGGGGCCGGCCGCCACCGCCCCGCCGTGGACGCGCTCGACCAGGCCCTGGGTGACGAGCTCGGTGATGTCACGTCGCACGGTCATCTCGGAGATCCCCAGCTCCTCGACGATGTCGGCCACCCGGACCCCGCCGGTGGCCGCGACCCGCTCCAGGATGTGCTCCTGGCGCTGACGAGCGAGCATTGGGGCCGGGCGGGGCGATCCGACGGTGGAGGCTGACAGGCCGGGTTGCATGAGGCCAGTCTGCCAGACCTCGGCGCCGAAAACGACATGTTCGCACGTTCCCGCACAGAGTCGCACAGCGAGAGGAGTGCCGCTGTTCCACCCGTTCGGTCGGTCATGGCACACTTATCCCGCTCGTGCCGCTCGCCCGGCTGGGATAACAGGGGCGTGACACGGTAATGTGTTCGAGTCACCCTCGTGGTCATGCGTTCTCCGGACGCAAGAACTCACATCAACCCGACCAGCCAGTCATCCCGTAGGAGCTCAGGAGTCATGCAGATCCCCGCACCAGACGCGCACCAGTGCGTCATCGGTGTGGCCATCGCCCTGCCCTCCCACTACGCCGCCCAGGTGCGAGCGGTGCGAGAGGCCGCCGGGGATCCTCTCGCCGAGGTCGTGCCGCCTCATATCACGCTGCTGCCGCCCACGGCCGTCGACGTCGACTCCCTCGAGGAGGTCAGGCGGCACCTGCGCGACGTGGCTGCTGGGACGAGTCCCTTCGAGGTGCGTTTGGATGAGGTCGGTACCTTCCGGCCCGTCAGCCCCGTGGTCTACCTCGGTCTGCGCAGTGGTGCCGAGGAGTGCGACCGTCTTCAGGCGCGGGTGCGCGACCGTCGGGGACCCCTGGCCCGTTCGCTCAGCTTCCCTTTCCACCCGCACGTGACTCTGGCTCACGAGGTCGCCGAGGACGGCCTCGACACCGCGGCGAGGAAGGGCGCGGGCCTGACCATGGACTTCACCGTCACCGAGCTTCATCTCTACCGCCATCGCGGCCGGCCCGCCGACCACAGCGGCAGCCGGTGCTCGGCTTCGGAGGAGGGCTGGGACGTGGTGGCCTCCTTCGCCTTCGGCGGCTCCCTCGCCTCCGGCGCCCCCGCTGGTAGTCAGGCTCCGGTGGTCCCGACGGCTCCGGTGGTCTCGGTGTGATCGAACGCGTCAAGGCGTTGCTGGCCGCCGGGCGGCGCACACGGGTGGGCCGGGCCCTGGTCCGTTACGGCACGGCGCGCGGCGCACTCATGGCCGGAGGGATCGCCTACACCGGCATGTTCTCGGTCTTCGCCGTGCTCGCCATCGGCGTGAGCATGCTCATGGCGATGCTCGGTCAGCACCCCACCATTCGGGCTGCCGTCGTGGACTCCATCAACTCTCTGCTGCCCGGTGTCATCGACACCGGCGACGGCAAGGGGCTGGTCTCGGTCAAGCAGCTGACGCTCTCCTCGGCGCTCAACCTGGGATCGGTGCTGGCGGCCGGGGCCTTCATCTACTCCGTCATCAGCCTCATGGGCACTCTCAAGATCGCCCTGCGGGCCATGTTCGGGCTGGTCAATCCCGTCATGAGGCCGGTGATCGGGCAGCTGGCGAATATCGCGGGGTTCCTCGTCATCGTGGCCGGAGTGCTGGTGACCGCCGTCGCCTCGGTGGTGACGACGACGCTGTCGGGCAGTGTCGGTCGGACCCTGGGGCTGCCGCAGTCGTTGACCGGAACCGGGGCGTGGGTGACGACGCTCCTGCTCTCCTTCCTCATCGACACCGGTGTCCTGGCGCTGCTCATCACCATGTGCGGCATCCGCCCTCCCCGACGCGACCTGCTGCAGGGCTGCATGCTGGGCGCCTTCGCTCTGGGTGTGCTGCGCCAGGTGGGAACCGGGGCGGTCGGCTCGGTGACGCGCAACCCGCTGCTGGCCTCCTTCGCCGCCATCGCCGTCCTCATCCTGTGGCTGCACCTGACCAGCCGCGTCGTACTGCTCGTGGCGGCCTGGATGGCCAACCCGCCGCTGCCCCGCGACGTCGACCACCCCGACGAGGTCCACGCCCACGAGCGCCCCAACTACGTGACGCTCTCCGTGCCCGAGACCCTGACCTGGCCCCGCCAGTCCATCACCGGCAGCCTCGAGGCGGACCCGACGGCGCACCCCGACTACGTCCCCCCGGTGCCGATCCCGTGAGGATTGAGCCTCGGTGCGGCCTTGAGCCTGACCTGGTGAACAGACAGCGGGCCAGGGCGATAGCCTGTGGTGGTGACTGACACTCCTGGCAACCCTGGTAACCCCGGCGGCTCCACTCGGGTCGCACATCCCAGCGGCTCGACACCCTGCGACGGCTCAACTCCGGCCATTCACGCCATCATCCCCGCCGGCGGCGCGGGCACCCGGCTGTGGCCGCTCAGCCGACGCAGGCGCCCCAAGTTCCTCCTCGATCTCACCGGGGCCGGCCGCAGCCTCCTGCAGGACACCGTCGAGCGCCTGGCCCCCCTGACCGCCACCACGACGGTCGTCACCGGAGTCGCCCACATCGCCGCCGTCGCCGACCAGCTCCCGGGCATCCCGCGCGACAACCTCCTGGCCGAGCCCTCCCCGCGCGACTCCATGGCGGCCATCGGTCTGGCCGCCGCCGTCATCGCCCACCGCCACGGGCGAGACGCCGTCGTCGGATCCTTCGCCGCCGACCACACCGTGGCCGACCGGGCCGCCTTCGCCGACGCCGTCCGCCAGGCCGCCTGCCTGGCCGAGCAGGGATGGGTGGTCACCATCGGGATCGAGGCCACCGGCCCCTCGACCGCCTTCGGCTACATCCACGCCGGCGACCCCACCGACGTGCCCGGAGCCCCCGACGGACGCCGGGTCCTGGGCTTCACCGAGAAGCCCGACGCCGACACCGCCGCCGCCTACCTGGCCACCGGCGACTACCGCTGGAACGCAGGCATGTTCGTGGTCCGCGCCGGCGTCCTCCTGGACCACCTCGCCGAGCTCAGACCCCAGCTGGCCCAGGGCATCGAGGACATCGCCGCCGCCTGGGACGCCCCCGAGCGCGAGGAGGTCCTGGCTGAGCGCTGGCCCGCCCTGGAGAAGATCGCCATCGACCACGCCATCGCCGAGCCGGTGGCCGCCGCCGGGGGAGTGGCCACCGTGCCGGTCTCCATGGGCTGGAACGACGTCGGCGGCTTCGACGCCCTGACCGACCTCGTCCCGCCGCGCACCCAGGGGCCGGCCACCGGTGTCGGCGTCCTCGACGACGTCGACGGCTCTGCCGGCGACGCCGCCCCCGTTGCCCCTCGCGCAGAGATCCGGGCCCTCGACTCCGACGGTGCCCTCGTCGCCTCCACCTGCGGACGCACGGTCGTGCTCCTGGGGGTGCCGGGCACCGTCGTCGTCGACACTCCCGACGCCCTCCTGGTCACCACCCCTGAGCGCGCCCAGGACGTCAAGGGCGTCGTCGACGCCCTCAAGGCGGCCGGCCGAGAGGACCTGCTCTAGCCGAACCACTGCGCTAGGGACCGTCTTGTCCCCTCGACTTCTGAGACACTCACGCGCTCGCGATTCCGGGATAGGGCTGGTTACCCCGAGGGTGATGGTGGGCTGCCTTGAACATCGACTCAGCAGGGTTCTTGCGGCGCAGCCTGACGCCCTCACCCCAGGTCCGACTCCACTGGCCCCGGCTTGGCGCCTGCTCGGGGCCTGGAGGTCGTGGTCCGACGTCGGCTCGGGCCCGGGCCTTCTCAGAGCCGCCCTACTCCACGAGGGTCGGGATCTACTGGTCATGGGTTGTGCGTACTGCACGAAGGCCCTACCTACCTGGAGTACCCCCATCCCTCCTCCAGTAGCACCCGGGCCTCGTGCATTGCAACCAGACGACGCCGGACGCCACCCGAGCTGCTACGAGCAGCCTCGCCGGCCCCTGTCGGCGAGGCACGCGGTGGCAGTCGGGCCCGGCCAGCCGACCCTTTGAGGGGCCCGGCGCCGGAAGAAGACAGTCCTCCGGCGCTGGGCCCCTCGTCGAAACCACGACGATCACGAGATCATCTGGGTGGAACAGGTGGTGTGATAATGAGAGGTTTTCACCTATCCTTAACACTCGAATGTGTCCCCCGTCGCACGTGAGAACCACGGAGGTTTCCATGAAGAAGGCCTGCTCCGCGATGACACTCGGCGCGGCCGTGGCCCTGGTCCTGGCCGCCTGCGGGACGCCGCCGGCGCAGCGGCCCACCCGCAACCTGGAGGGCGCCAAGGACTTCACCGCCTGCATGCTCTCCGATGAGGGCGGATTCGACGACCACTCCTTCAACGAGTCCGGCAAGAAGGGCCTGGACCGGGCCGGCAGGGAGCTGGGAGTCAAGACCATCGCCGTGCAGTCGGAAAGCTCGGCCGACTACGCCACCAACATCTACGCGCTCATCCAGCAGAACTGCAAGCTCGTCATCGGCGTCGGCTTCAACATCGCCGCCGACCTCACCGAGTCGGCCAAGGCCAACCCCGACATCCAGTTCGCCCTCATCGACGCCTCCTTCATCGGCGCCGACGGAAAGCCCGCCACCCTGCCCAACACCAAGCCGCTGCTGTTCAAGACGGCCGAGGCCGCCTACCTGGCCGGATACGCCGCCGCCGGCACCTCCCGCACCGGGGTCGTGGGCACCTACGGCGGCAAGCCCCTGCCCACCGTCCAGATCTTCATGGACGGCTTCGCCAAAGGCGTGGCCCGCTACAACCAGGACACCGGCGCCCAGGTCCAGGTCAAGGGCTGGGACACCACCACCGGCAAGGGCGGCTCCTTCGTCGGCAACTTCACCGACGCCGCCAAAGGCCAGGCCATCACCGAGCAGTTCATCTCCCAGGGCGCGGACGTCATCATGCCGGTGGCCGGCCCCGTCGGCCAGGGCACGCTGTCCTCCGTGCGCCAGAAGAACGACGCCGGAGGCACCAACGCCGTCATCTGGGTCGACTCCGACGGCTACACCTCCACCGGCGACGGCAGCATCATCATGACCTCCGTGGTCAAGGAGATCGGCAACTCGGTCTTCGACACCGTCAAGAACGCCTCCGAGGGGAGATTCTCCTCCGAGCCCTACATCGGAACCCTCAAGAACAACGGGGTGGCCGCCGCACCCTTCCACGACTTCGACTCCCGGGTACCGGCGCCGGTCAAGGCCAGGCTCGAGGAGCTGCGAGGCCAGATCATCGACGGGACCCTCGACGTCTCCACCCCCTATGACCCCTCCTGAACGCCCGGCCGGGGCCGGCGCCCCGAGCCTCCACCGCCACCCGGAAGCGAGCCTGTTGTGAAGCTTGAGCTGCGCGGGATCACGAAGGCCTTCGGGCCGCTCGTGGCCAACGACCACATCGACTTAACCGTCGAACCCGGCCAGATACACGCCCTCCTGGGCGAGAACGGCGCGGGCAAGTCCACACTCATGAACGTCCTCTACGGCCTCCACCAGCCCGACGCCGGAGAGATCCTCATCGACGATGAGCCCGTCACCTTCTCCGGTCCGGGCGACGCCGTGGCCGCAGGCATCGGCATGGTCCACCAGCACTTCATGCTCGTGCCCGTCTTCACCGTGGCCGAGTCCGTCGCCCTGGGCTACGAGCCGGTCGGGCCGCTGGGGATCCTCAACGCCGGCGCCGCCGCGGCCAAGGTCACTGAGATCTCCCGCCGTTTCGGCTTCGACGTCGACCCCGACGCCCTCATCGAGGACCTGCCCGTGGGCGTCCAGCAGCGCGTGGAGATCATCAAGGCCCTGGCCAGAGACGCCAAGGTCCTCATCCTCGACGAACCCACCGCCGTGCTCACCCCGCAGGAGACCGACGAGCTCATCGCCATCATGCGCGAGCTCAAGGACTCGGGCACCTCCATCGTCTTCATCACCCATAAGCTGCGCGAGATCCGCGAGGTCGCCGACACCATCACCGTCATCCGCCGCGGCCGCGTCGTCGGCACCGCAGAGCCCACCGCCTCGGCCCCCGAGCTCGCCGGCCTCATGGTCGGCCACGACGTCTCCCTGACCGTCGACAAGCCCCCGGCCGCCCCCGGGGGCGACGGGCTCGCCCTGGAGGGCATCAGCCTCATCGAGGACGGCACCGCCCTGCTTCAGGACATCGACCTGCACGTGCGATCCGGCGAGATCCTCGCCATTGCAGGTGTCCAGGGCAACGGTCAGACCGAGCTGAGCGAGGTCATCCTCGGGCTGCGAGCGCCCACCGCCGGCTCCATCGCCTTCGACGGCCAGGACGTCACCGGCCACACGGTGCGCCGCCGCCTGCGAGCCGGACTGGGCTTCGTACCCGAGGACCGCACCACCGACGGCATGGTCGCCGAGCTCTCCGTCGCCGAGAACATGGTCCTGGACCGCTACGACGACCCCTCCCTGGGGCGGGGCCCGTCACTGTCCCCGACGCGCGTGCGCCACGCCGCCCACCGGATGCGCGAGGAGTTCGACGTGCGCGTCACCGACGTCGACGACGCCATCTCCACCCTCTCGGGAGGCAACCAGCAGAAGACCATCCTCGCCCGCGAGCTCTCCCGGCCACTCAAGGTCCTCGTCGCCTCCCAGCCCACCCGCGGCCTGGACGTGGGCTCCATCGAGTTCGTCCACCAGCGCATCGTCGCCGAGCGGAACACCGGCACCGCCGTCCTCATCATCTCCTCCGAGCTCGACGAGATCTACGCCCTGGCCGACCGGATCGCCGTCATGTACCGCGGACGGATCGTCGGCACCGTCCCGGCCGACACCGCCCGCGACGCCCTGGGCCTCATGATGGCCGGCACCCCCGCCGAACAGGCCCTCGACCCTCAGGAGCAGACACGATGAGCACCCCCACCACCGGCTCCAGCACCGAAGCAACCCCGAGGCCCCCGTCCGAGGACGAGGACCGCCCCGAGAAACGGACCGAGAGAGGCCTGAGCGGCCAGTCGGGCAGTCGGCCTGCAGGCCAGGCCGCCCTGCTGCGGCAGGTCGCCTCCTCACCGGCCGTTGTCGGGCTGCTCGCGGTCCTGACCGCCCTGATCCTCAGCTCGATCCTCATCCTCGCGGCCGACTCCGAGGTGCGCTACACCGCCACCTACCTGTTCAACCGCCCCGGCGACTTCCTCCACGCCACCGCCTCCACCCTGAGCGAGGCCTACAGCTCCCTGCTGCGCGGTGCTGTCTTCGACTGGCGCGCCACCACGGGCGTGCGCATGATCCGACCCATCACCGACACCCTGACCAACGCCACCCCGCTCATCATCGCCGGGCTCGGCATGGCGGTGGCCTTCCGCGCAGGCCTGTTCAACATCGGCGGCCAGGGGCAGATGATCCTCGGGGCGATCACCGCCTGCTACGTGGGCATCGCCTGGAACCTGCCACCGGTGGCCCACCTGCTGCTGGCCGTCGTCGGGGCGGCCCTGGGTGGACTGGTGTGGGGCGGCATCGCCGGCGTCCTCAAGGCCCGCACCGGAGCCAACGAGGTGATCGTGACGATCATGCTCAACTCCATCGCCGCCCACCTGCTGTCCCAGGTGCTCAGCCTCAAGGCCTTCAACGGTGAGGGAGAGACCGGCAACCGCAAGTCCCTGACCGTGGCGGATGCCGCCCAGTACCCCTCGCTGGCCGGTGACTCCTTCCGCCTCCACGCCGGTTTCCTCCTGGCCCTGCTGGTCGCCGTGGCCGTGTGGTGGCTCATGGAGCGCTCCCGCCTCGGCTTCCAGCTGCGGGCCACCGGACTCAACGCCGACGCCGCCCGCACCGCCGGCATGAGCGTGCCATGGGTGACGAGCCTGGTCATGATGATCTCCGGCGCCCTGTGCGGGCTGGCCGCCACCGCGCCGGTCCTGGGCACCCAGAAGAGCATGGACGAGTCGGTCGTGGGAACCATCGGCTTCGACGCCATCACGGTGGCACTCCTGGGACGCTCCCGCCCCCTGGGGACCGTGCTGGCCGGCCTGCTCTTCGGGGCGCTGCGCGCCGGGGGCACCGCCATGCAGGCCGCTCCGGGCACCCACATCAAGATCGTCCTGGTCCTGCAGTCCACGATCGTGCTGTTCATCGCCGCGCCGCCCCTGATCCGGGCCATCTTCCGGCTCCCGGAGCGCCGAGAGCCCCTCGGCGCCACCTCCCCGTCCCCCGCCTCAGTACCGGCCGCAGCCCCGGCCGCTCCCGCCGCGAAGGAGGCCTGAGCCATGAGCGCATCAACCGCTTCCGCCGACTCTCACGCCGCGACCGCACCGGATGCGTCCGCGCCCGCGGCGCTCGCGCCCATGGATCTGAAGATCCCGATCACCGGCGTCGTCGCGCTCCTCCTGCAGGGGCTCATGGCCCTGGGGGCCCGCGGCTCGACCACCTTCGACCTGACCGCCTCCTCCGACCTCTTCAGGCTCGGCGCCCCCGAGCTCAACGCGCGCCTGGTCATCCTCGCCGCCGCCGGGATCGTCGCGGCGGCCACCGCCGTCGCCTTCGACCGCTCCCGGCGCCGCACCAGGATCCCGACCTGGGCCGCCGCCCTCATCGGCATCGGATTCGTCCTGGCCTTCCTGGCCTGGGCCGGGGCCGGACGCAGCGGCGTCATCCCCCTGGTGACCATCCTGTCCTCCGCGCTGGGACTGAGCGTCCCCCTCGTCTACGGCTCACTGGCCGGGATCATCGGGGAGCGCTCGGGCACCATCAACATCGCCATCGAGGGCCAGCTCCTGGGCGGGGCCTTCCTGGGGGCCGTCGTCGCCTCGGCCTGCTCCAACCCCTGGGTGGGGATCCTGGCCGCACCCGTCGCCGGAGTCCTCGTGGCCCTCCTGCTGGCCCTGTTCGGACTGCGCTACCGGGTCAACCAGATCGTCGTCGGCGTCGTCCTCAACGTCCTGGTCTCCGGGCTCACCGGCTTCCTGTTCTCCACCTTCCTGTCCTCCAGCCCCAGCCTCAACCGGGCCCTGCGCCTGCCCACCCTGACGGTGCCGCTGCTGTCCCGGATCCCAATCATCGGGCCGGTCCTCTTCCGCCAGACGATCCTCGTCTACCTCATGTACGCGGCCGTAGCGGTCCTGTCCGTCATGCTCTTCCGCTCCCGGTGGGGACTGAGGCTGCGGGCCTGCGGTGAGCACCCCAAGGCCGCCGACACCGTCGGCATCAACGTCATGCGCACCCGCGTGACCAACCTGGCCCTGGCCGGGGCGCTCGCGGGACTGGGAGGGGCCTTCTTCACCGTCGGATCGGGCCTGTCCTTCGAGAACGACATGACCGCCGGCAACGGCTACATCGCCCTGGCCGCCATGATCCTGGGCGCCTGGCGGCCCCTGGGCTCCCTGGGGGCGGCCCTGCTCTTCGGCTTCGCCACCTCCGTGGCCCAGACCCTGCCGGTCATCGGCAGCTCGGTCTCACCGGACATCATCTCCATGATCCCCTACATCGTCACGATCCTGGCGGTGGCCGGATTCGTGGGCAAGGTGCGTGCCCCGGCCGCCGAGGGGGTGCCCTACCCGTGAGCAGCATCGCGCCCACCGAACTGACCGACGCCCACTGGCAGGCCCTGCACGAGCTCGCCGTGGAGGCCATGACCCACGCCTACGCCCCCTACTCCCGCTTCAAGGTCGGCGCCGCCGCCCTGGTCGACGACGGCCGACTCGTCTCGGGATGCAACGTGGAGAACGCCGGCTACGGCGTCACCCTGTGCGCCGAGTGCGGCCTCGTCTCCGAGCTCACCCGCACCGGGGGAGGGCGCCTGGTCGCCTTCGCCTGCGTGGACGCCCACGGCCGGGCCCTCGCGCCGTGCGGGCGCTGCCGCCAGCTCCTGAGCGAGCACGCCGCCGACGGTATGGTGCTGGCCATGCCCTCAGGGATGATGAGCATCGACGAGGTCCTGCCCGACCGCTTCACCGCCGACGACGTCGAACGCGTCGTCGGCCAGCAGACCTGAGGGCCGGCTGACCAGTAGCCACAGATGGAGGAGAACCCCGTGACCGTCCCCGCCACGCCGGTCGTCGAGCCCTTCGACGCCGTCGACGTCATCGCCGCCAAGCGCGACGGCGCCACCCTGAGCGACGCCCAGATCGACTGGGTCGTGGACGCCTACACCCGCGGCGCCGTCGCCGAGGAGCAGATGAGCGCCCTGGCCATGGCCATCTACCTGCGCGGCATGAGCCGGGCCGAGATCGCCCGCTGGACCGACGCCATGATCGCCTCCGGGGAACGCATGGACTTCTCCGGCCTGCCCCGCCCCACGGCTGACAAGCACTCCACCGGGGGAGTGGGGGACAAGATCACCCTGCCGCTGGCGCCGCTCGTGGCCGTCTTCGGAGTGAGCGTCCCCCAGCTGTCCGGACGCGGGCTCGGGCACACCGGCGGGACCCTGGACAAGCTGGAGTCCATCCCCGGCTGGCGGGCCGACCTCACGGGCGAGGAGATCCTGGCGATGCTCGGCGCCGACGGTCCCGGAGCCGTCATCTGCGCCGCCGGGGCGGGCCTGGCCCCCGCCGACAAGCGCCTCTACGCCCTGCGCGACACCACCGCCACCGTCTCCTGCGTCCCCCTCATCGCCTCCTCGATCATGTCCAAGAAGATCGCCGAGGGCACCGGCGCCCTCGTCCTGGACGTCAAGGTCGGCTCGGGCGCCTTCATGAAGGAGCTCGGCCAGGCCCGCGAGCTCGCCTCCACCATGGTGGCCCTGGGCACCGACGCTGGCGTGACCACCCGCGCCCTGCTCACCGACATGTCCACCCCGCTCGGGCGCACCGCCGGCAACGCCCTCGAGGTCGCCGAGTCCCTCGAGGTGCTCGTCGGCGGGGGACCGGCCGACGTCGTCGACCTCACCGTGGCTCTGGCCCTGGAGATGTGCGCCGCTGCCGGTAGACCCGTGGAGGAGGATGAGGCCCGTGCCGCCCTGGCCGACGGACGCGCCATGGACATCTGGCGCGACATGATCTCCCGCCAGGGAGGCGACCCGGACGCGCCCCTGCCCCAGGCGCCCGAGACCGAGACCGTCACCGCCCCGGCCGACGGGGTCCTCACCACCCTGGACGCCCTCGCCATCGGGGTGGCCGCCTGGCGCCTCGGGGCCGGACGGGCCCGCAAGGAGGACCCGGTCCAGGCCGTCGCCGGCGTCACCATGCACGCCAAACCGGGAGACAAGGTACGTGCCGGCCAACCACTGCTCACCCTGCACACCGCCACACCCGAGCGCTTCACCCGCGCCCGGCAGGCGCTCGCCGGCGGCATCGTCATCTCCGAGGCTGACTCCCCGCAGGCGGCCGACGCCGTGGCCCGCCGTCAGCGCGGCGTCATCCTGGAGCGCATCGGATGACCGCGCCCCGGCAGGTGGGGCCGGCCATCGTCGCCCGAGCCGTCAACTCCCGGCTGCGGGTGGGCCGCCTCACCCAGGCTGGCCAGGCCATCACCCTCACCCAGACTGACGCCACCACCTGCGGGCCCACCTGCCTCCTGGCCGCCCGCCTGCTCCTGGCGCCCGGCGAGCGCGCAGCCGTGACGAGCGACCTCGCCCAGGAGATGGCCGCCGCGCCACTCGGCCGGGAGGGCAAGCAGCTGGTCTCCGTCCTGTCCCGCCAGCAGGTGCGTCTCCAACGGGCCATGAATATCCGCGGCCTGGGGATCCTGCCCTGGCCGAAGGCACTCGGCTCCACACCCTGGTCCGTGGCCCGGCAAATGACCGAGATCGCGAGCGCCTGCACCCCGGGCAGCGGGCGCCGTCGTTACACGGTGAGGTGGGTGAGCGACCACGGCCCCGCCTGGGGCAGTGAGGTCGCCTCGATCCGTGAGGCGCTGGCAGGCGGGCTCCCGGTCATCCTGGTCACCGGCGGTCCACTCGTCCTCGACGACGCCGAGAGCGAGCCCACGGCGAGGACGAGGCTGCGCGCGTCCCTGGCCCGGACCCCGGCCGTGCCCCGCCACTACGTCCTGGCCCTGCCCTGGCATGCCATCGGGCAGGACGACCCCGGTAAGGGGCGCGCGCACATCTACGAGCCCTCCAGCGGCGCCGTGCGAGCCCTCGACCTGACCGCCCCGCGCGATCCGCACCGCCCCGGCCCCCGCGAACTCGGCAACTGGCCCCGCGTCCTCGCCGTCATCGCGCCCGAGAACTGACCGCATAGAGTATTATCCTGTTTCGAGGGATGGAAAAGGTTCTGCCGTCCTGAAAGGCGGGCGCGTGTTCTCTTCTACGTTTCGGTGAGGGCGGTGCCTGATGATGACTGTCAGCCATGATGTGCATCTCTGGGATGTTCAGCGAGCCGCGGCGATCATGATCTTCGCCGTCGGAGTACTCGGGGCGGTCGCTGTCCTGTCCGTTCCCTTCAGTATTGGCCTGTGCGGTCTGCGCGGGCTGTGGATCCCTGCAGTTCTCCTCATCCCGCTCGCCCTGCAGGCGTGGGCGCTTCGTGTCCTCCGGCGGGCCGAGTCGGCTTTGCCCGGATGAAACTGGTCAGGCCATGATGGGTGAACGCTCTTGAAAGGACTCCCATGACCACGCGAACCCAGGTCGCCCGCCTCATCGACCACACCCTCCTCAAGCCCGAGGCCACCACCGCCCAGGTCGACGCGCTCATCGCCGAGGCCGCCGCCCTGGGCGCCTACAGCGTGTGCGTCTCCCCGAGCCTCCTCCCGCTGAACCTGCCCGACGGACTGCACCTGGCCACCGTCTGCGGCTTCCCCTCCGGCGCCCACGCCACTGCCGTCAAGGCCGCTGAGGCCGCCGACGCCATCGCCAAGGGTGCCGAGGAGATCGACATGGTCGTCAACCTCCGCCTCGTCAAGGAGGGCGACATCGACGCCGTCGAAGCCGACATCCGCGGTGTGCGCGAGGCCTGCCGGGGTGCCGTCCTCAAGGTCATCATCGAGTCCGCGGCCCTCACCGATGAGGAGATCGTCTCCACCTGCCGCGCCGCCGAGGCCGCCGGAGCCGACTTCGTCAAGACCTCCACCGGCTTCCATCCCGCCGGAGGAGCCTCCACCCATGCCGTCGCCCTCATGCGCACCACCGTCGGAGACCGCCTCGGCGTTAAGGCCTCCGGCGGCATCCGCACCGCCGCCGACGCCCTCGCCATGGTCGAAGCTGGAGCTAACCGCCTGGGGCTGTCCACCTCCGCCGCCGTCCTCGAGGGACTGGACGACTGAGGCGCCCATGCCCGGCTGAGTACCACCGACGACCTGGCATCATCGCCGGGTCCGTCATCGTGCACACAAGGCCGCGTTAGGAAGGCTCGTCTCAACTTGCAAAGTTTCGGGTACCCGAAACTATACTCGGCACTATGAGAACCATCCCCAGTATGAGCCGCCGCAGCGCTGCGGCCCTCGCCTGTCTCGCCCTGTCCCTTCCGACCCTGGCGGCCTGCGGTCGCAGCTCCACCTCCGCCGACGCGTCGGGCACGGTCAAAGCGGTCGCCTCCACTACCCAGATCTGCGACTACATCACCCAGCTCGCCACCGGCGACGCCTCCAGCGAGCTCTCCTTCGACCGCACCGGAGCCGACGGCAAGACCCAGCACTTCGGCGCCGACGCCGCCAAGGCCAAGTCCCGCCTCACGCTCACCTGCCTGCTGGCCCCCAACGCCTCGGCGCACGAGCACGACATGACCACGGCGCAGTCCAAGGCCCTGTCCGAGGCGGATCTCTTCTTCATTTCCGGTGTCGATCTGGAGCACTTCCTGGACTCCGCCGTCGACTCCACCGGCTTCAAGGGCACCATGGTGGTGACCTCCGGCGTCGCCGGGGCCGCCGACATCGATGACCTGGCCGCTCAGAAGAAGAAGGAGGAGGCCAAGCCCTACAAGGTCGACCGGGGCAGCGCCAAGGTCGAGGTCGCCAAGTGGCCCTTCCCGCCTGAGGAGGGTGAGAGCCAGCCCGAGTTCCGCTTCGACCCGCACGTGTGGACCTCGCCGAAGAACGCCATTGTCCAGGTCACCAACATCGGTGCCGCCCTGGAGAAGGCCGCCCCCGACCAGGCCGGTGTCTTCCGCAGCCACGTGGACGCCTACGTCGCCAAGCTCAAGACCCTCGACGGGTGGGCTGCAGACTCTCTGAACTCGGTGCCTCAGGAACAACGAGTCCTGTTCACCAGCCACGACGCCTTCGGCTACTTCAGCACCGAGTTCGGCGTGAAGTTCGAGGGCGCGGCTTTGTCCGACTTCAACGCCCAGCAGGACGCCACCGCCGACAAGATCCAGGAGACCGCGGACAAGGTCAAGGCCTCCGGAGCCGTGGCCATCTTCGCCGAGAACTCCAACAACCCCAAGTCCGTCCAGAAGGTCGCCGAGGTCGCCGGGGTCAAGGCTGTCATCGGTGACGAAGCGCTCTACGGCGATTCCCTGGGCACCCCCGGCTCCGACGGCGAAACCTACATCGGCTCCATCCTCCACAACGTCTCCAACCTCACCAAGGCCTGGGGCGGCACGGTCACCGAGATCCCCGCCGACCTCGCCCAGTGGACCCCCAAGGCATCCGACGTCAAGTGAGGAACCACATGACAGACCCCCACGATTCCGCACCCGCCGCGGCCGAGTCGGTCGTCACCCTGGAGGACGCCTCCTTCTCCTACGGCGCTTCGACGGTACTCACCGGTGTCAACGGCCGGGTTCCGGCCGGGCAGGCCCTCGCCCTCGTCGGCCCCAACGGTTCGGGCAAGACGACGCTTATGCGGGCCCTGCTCGGCATGGTGACCATCAGTGCCGGGAGGGTGCGGGTCAACGGGGCGGCGCCGGGGCGCGCGCCGCGAGGGTCCGTCGGATACGTGCCCCAGATCAGCGACCTCGATCCCACCTTTCCCGTTACCGTGCGGGAGGTGGTCCAGATGGGCACGTACTCCCAACTCGGCATCCTGCGGCGCCCCGGAGCTCAGACCCGTCGTCGGGCTCTGGATGCCCTGGAGAGCGTCGGCCTGGCCGACCGCGCCGACAGGCGCTTCGGCACCCTGTCCGGCGGCCAGCAGCAACGCGTCCTCGTGGCACGCTGCGTGGCCGCCCGGCCCCGCCTCATCCTCCTCGACGAGCCCTTCAACGGCCTGGACCAGCCCAACCGCGAGGCCCTGCTGTCCATCATCACCGACCTCAAGGACCAGGGCATCTCCCTGATCATCTCCACCCACGACCTCGTCCTGGCCCAGGAGACCTGCGAGCAGGCGGCCCTCCTGGCTGGACGTCAGATCGCCTTCGGGCCGCGCGACGACGTGCTCGTGGCCCGCTACATCGATGAGGCCTACGGCGGCCACGGCACCACCCGGCTGCTGGGGCTGCGCTCCGGCGTGGACACGCAGGAGCGGTCATGAGTGACGCGATGACGCTCTTCAGCCAGGCCCTCGAGCAGCTGCGCCTGGCGGCCGTCAACGTCCCCGGGCTCACGGAGCTGGCTCAGTTCCCCTTCCTCTTCCGCCCCCTGGTGATGGTGGTGCTTCTGGGCGTCGTCGCCGGCGTCATCGGCGTCATCGTCAACCTGCGCAGCGCCGAGTTCAGTGCCGAGGCCATGGTGCACGCCGTCTTCCCCGGAATCGTCGCCGGCGCCGTCTACTGGGGGATCGACGCGATCATCCCGGCGGCTTCCGTCGTCGCCGTCGCCGCGGCCCTGGTCCTGACCATCGTCTCCCACCGCTCGCGTCGGGGTGAGGCCTCCGAGGCCGGCACCGCCGTCGTCCTCACCAGCTTCTTCTCCATCGGGCTCATCCTGTCCCTGGCCAAGGGCGACATGTCCGGCCAGCTCGAGGCCCTCATGTTCGGCCGCCTCCTGGAGGTCACCGATGCGCGCCTGGCCCAGGCGCTCATCGTGTGCGCCGTCGCGCTGCTGCTCATTGCGGCGACCTGGAAGGAGCAGGTCGCCTACGCCTTCGACCGCACCGGTGCCCGCGCCTCCGGGCTGAGGATCCTCGCACTCGACCTGGTCCTCAACACCGCCATCGCGGCCGCGGTCGTCTCCGCCTCGACTGCGGTGGGCATCCTCCTGGTCATCGGCTACCTCGTCATCCCCGGCGCGACGGCGCGCGTCCTCGCCTCCCGGGTGCGCACCATGGTCGTTGTCGCCATTGCCGTCGGTGTGGGCGGCGGATACCTCGGGATGCTGCTCATGGTCCTGCCCGAGACCCTCGACAAGCCGATCTCCCCGCAGGCCACCGTGGCCCTGGTGATGACCGGGATCCTCCTGCTCGCCGTCGGCGTCTCCACCGTGCGCGAACGGCTGGACAGGATCCGCCACCGCGATCACTCGGCGCAGCCGGTCACGGTTGCGGCGGCCTCGACGACGGCGGGTGCGGAGGCCACCACTGATCGCGCCGGGGGAGCGGAGGACTCGGCGAGCGGCGTGACCCCGGTGGCCGAGAGGAGCCGAGTATGAGGATCGGGTTCGACATCCTCCTGCTGCCCATCATCGAGGTCGTTCTCATGGGACTGCTGGCCGGGCTCGTGGGCGCGCTCGCACTGGTCCATCGCCGGATCTTCTTCACCGAGTCACTCACCCACGCGACCTTCCCCGGAGCGATCGTCGGTGTGGTCGCTGCTGCCTGGTTCTCGCGGGCGGTCCTCGGCCAGCGCGCCGACTTCACCCTCCTGTCCACGCTGGTTCTGGTGGGAGCCGCCTTCATGTGCCTGCCAATGATCTGGCTCATGCGGCGCCTCTCCCAGGTTCCCGGGATCTCCTCCCAGTCGGCAGCCGGCGTCGTCCTCACCTTCGGATTCGCCCTGGGCTACTTCCTCAACAAGTGGTTCGCCCCGTTGCCGATCAAGGTGGACTCCTTCCTGGCCGGATCCGTGCTCAACGTCAACCGCGTCGATGTCATCGCCGTCGGAGTCGTCCTGGCGATGACGATCCTCGTGCTCCTAGTAGGCGGGCGGTTCCTCACCTTCTACAGCTTCGACCCGCTGGGGTACCGCGCCAGCGGGCTGAACCCCGCCTGGGCCGAGGGGACCGTCATGGTCATGATCACCCTGACCATCGTGATGCTCGTTCCCGCCGTCGGCACGATTCTGCCCATCGCGCTCATTGCCGCGCCCGCGGCCGCTCTGGCGCCGTGGACGCGCACCATGCGCCAGCTGCTGATCGGTGCCCCGGTTCTGGGGGCGGCCTCGGCCCTGGCCGGGCTGCTGATCGCGGTGCAGCTGAACCTGTCCGCCGGTGGGGTCATCGCGGTGACCTCCGGAGTGGTCTACCTGGTCTCGGCCCTGGTCCACTGGTCCGTGATGAGCGGAGTCTGGGTGCGAGTGCCGCTGCTACGCCGGGGCTGAGCCCGCCGATCCCGTGCGGGTGCTCCCAGCGACGCCGGAGCGAGGCTCGCGGCAGGGCCGAGGCCGGCTCTCAGACGGCGATCCCCAGGACGCCGCGCAGGTCGGCCTTGATGGCCTCCAGGCGCTCAGCGGCCGCCTTGCGCACCTGCGCCACCGGAGTGCCATTCGTCGGCAGAATCACCTCGCAGTAGCACTTGAGCTTGGGCTCTGTCCCCGAGGGGCGCACGACCACCCGATCATCCGAGGCCGTCACCCACACCAGCCCGTTCGTGGGGGGCAGGGTGCCGCCGTTACCGTCCGAGACGCCGTCGAGCAGATCCACCGTCGTGGTGACCGGGGAGCCGGCAAGCTTGGCCGGTGCTCCGCCCGAACGCAGGCGCTCCATGGTGCTGGTAATGATGTCGAGGTCCTCGACCCGCATGCTCAATGGGCTCGTGGCGTGCAGCCCGTGCTCGCGTGCGAGCCGGTTGAGCAGATCCTGCAAGGTCCGGCCCTGCTGCTTGAGCACGGAGGTCAGCACCGCCAACCGCACCGAGGCGGAGATACCGTCCTTGTCCCGCACCGCGGCGGGATCGACGCAGTACCCCAGTGCCTCCTCATAGCCGAAGACCAGGCCCGGCTCCCGACTGATCCACTTGAAACCCGTCAGGGTGCGGCGGAAGCCCAAGCCGTGGGACTGGGCGATCCGGCGCAGCAGGCGGGAGGAGACCACGGAGCAGGCCAGGACCCCGTTGCCGGCGAAAGCGGCCAGCTCGGCGGCCTGCTCCCCCAGGAGCGCGCCGACCTCATCGCCTGTCAGCTGACGCCAGCCACCGGGAGCGTCCTCATCCGGGATCGCCGCCGAGCAACGATCAGCGTCGGGATCGTTGGCGATCACCAGGTCCGCATCGACCTGCCGGGCCTTATCCAGCGCCAGGTCCAGCGCCCCGGGCTCCTCCGGGTTGGGGAAGGCGACCGTCGGGAAGTCCGGATCCGGCTCGAACTGCTCGGCCACCTCGACGACGTCGGTGAACCCGGCTCGCGCGAGCACCTCCCGGCAGGTGGCCCCACCCACGCCGTGCATCGCCGTCAGCACGATCCTCACCGGGGCGGGGGCCGTCATCCGGGCCGCCTGAGCGGCCCGCTCGATGTACTCCTCCCGGATCTGCGGGTCGACCGTCTCCCAGCCCGACTGCGGGCGGGGTACGGAGGACACCGGGCCGACGGCGTCGATCGCCGCAGCGATCTGGCTGTCATAGGGGGGAACGATCTGGGCTCCCTGCCCCGAGTCGGTGACGGCCCGCCCGCCCAGGTAGACCTTGTAGCCGTTGTCCTGCGGCGGGTTGTGCGAGGCCGTGACCATGACGCCGGCGTCGGCCTCCAGGCGCCGCAGCGCGAAGGCGAGCACCGGGGTGGGGCAGTGCGACTCGAAGAGAATGGCCCGCCCGCCCGCGCCGGTGACGACCGCGGCCGTATCGCGGGCGAACTGCTCAGAGTTGTGGCGGGCGTCGTAGCCGATGACCACGCTGAAGCCCTCACCGAGACGGTCCTTGAGGTACGCGGACAGGCCTGCTGCGGCGCGGATGACGACGACCCGGTTCATCCGGTTGGGGCCGCCGCCCAGGCGGCCGCGCAAGCCGGCCGTGCCGAAGGCGAGGGTGCCGCTGAAGGCATCACTGAGTGCCCTGCGAGCCGCCTGGGCCTGCTCGCCATGAGAGCGGGCGGCGCTCAGGAGCTCAGTGAGCTCGGCGCGAGTGACGGGATCCGGATCGTCCTGGATCCACGCGTCCACGGCAACGTCGTCGTACACATCTTCAGGGCCTCGGGTCATATCCGTGACGGTACCGCGCCAGAACTTCTGGAAACGCTCACAATGACGCTCCTCACTGGTGTTTCCAAACACAAGGAGAATTCAGTCACCAGAATGACGGAACATACCTAAAGATAAGATTTCTTGAATTAAATTGACGGTATAATTCGAGGTTGTTTTGAGAGTCCTGAGAGGTGTGTTGATGTCGAGAAGGAAGTGGGTGGCGGGAGCGAATGTCTGGGACTTTTGTCTCCCATGTGTCCTTGGCTCCTGAGCGTCGAACACGTCGCCGCCTGGCCAGGATTAAGGGATCATGGCGCCATGAGTACACGCGAGTCCTACCGCAAGGGACCAGTGGTGCTGCGCGGCACCCAGATCCCCACCCAGACTACCGACGCACGCCTGCTGAGCAGTGACGCCGACGCCGACTGGCTCCACGCCGACCCGTGGCGGGTCATGCGCATCCAGGCGGAGTTCGTCGAGGGCTTCGGGGCGCTGGCGGAGCTGGGGGCGGCCATCAGCGTCTTCGGCTCGGCCCGCAGCAAGCCCGAGGACCCCACCTACCGCGTGGCCATGGAGGTCGGCGCCGGGCTGGCGCGCGCCGGCTACGCCGTCATCACCGGAGGCGGCCCCGGCATGATGGAGGCCGCCAACCGCGGGTGCCACGAGGCCGGTGGAACCTCGGTGGGACTGGGCATTGAGCTGCCCCATGAGCAGGGCATGAACGAGTACGTCGATCTCGGGGTCAACTTCCGCTACTTCTTCGCCCGCAAGACCATGTTCGTCAAGTACTCCGACGGATTCGTCGTCATGCCCGGCGGAATGGGGACCCTCGACGAGCTCTTCGAGGCCCTCACCCTGGTCCAGACGCAGAAGATCTCCTCCTTCCCCATCGTCCTGGTGGACAGCGGCTACTGGGGCGGGCTGCTGGAGTGGCTGCGCACCACGATGGTCGCGCGCGGCATGATCTCTTCGGCTGACCCCGACCTGCTACATGTTGCCGACGACGCCAAGGCCGCCGTGGACTATGTGGTCAGTGCGGCCCGCCGACTGCGTGATGGCCGGGCGGGTGCGTGAATCGTGTCATGGCGGACCCATCATCGAACGTCGCACCTTGAATGTCGTAGAATATGACAGGTCGCGCGGCGATGTGCCCGCGCAGCACTGACGAAAGGTGAGCACATGGCTGCCATGAAGCCCCGGACCGGAGACGGCCCCCTCGAAGTCGTCAAGGAAGGCCGCGCCATCATCATGCGGGTTCCGCTTGAGGGCGGTGGTCGACTCGTCCTCGAGATCACGGCTGATGAGGTCAAGGCACTCGGAGAGGCTCTGGCCAACGCCAAGATCTGAGCGATCCAGGCACCCCGGGGCAGCCGGTACCACTCGGTCCTCGGGGCCGAGTAGCCGGTGGCCGAGTCACCCAACCTCACGAAAGAGGGTCGGACCCCATGCGGGTCCGACCCTCTTCCTCGTTCCGCCCCGCTGGCGGTCAGGTCTGACGCACGGAGACGAGCAGGCCGTCCCCAACGGGCAGCAGTGTGGTCAGCAGGGCCCGGGAGGCGCGCAGCGCCTTACCGAGCTCACGGGCTGCCACAGTGGTGACGTCGCGGCGGGCCGGGTCGGCCACGTGGTCGTTCCACAGGGCGCGGGTGACGGCCAGGACCCCGCCGGGGCGCAGCATCCGCAGGGCGTTGGAGGCCAGGAGGATGGCCTCTTCCGGGGCGACGTCGAGCACCACCATGTCGTAGGAGCGGGCCGCCATCCGGGGCATGACGTCCGAGGCCCGTCCCTGGATGATGCGGGTGCGCGAGGAGGGGTAGCCGGCTCCGTCAAAGGCGCGGCGGGCCTCGCGCTGGAGCTCGGGCTCGACGTCGATCGTGGTGAGGACCCCGTCGGTCCCCATGCCGCCTAGCAGCCACAGGCCCGAGACTCCGGTGCCGGTGCCGACCTCGGCCACGGACTTGGCCCCCACTGAGGCGGCCAGCATCCGCAGCGCCGCTCCGGCCCCCGAGGACACCGGGGTGATGCCGAGCTCGAGCCCGCGTATGCGGGCCTGGGCGGTGGCCTCGTCCTCCGCGGTGAAGTCCTCCGTGTAGGACCAGCTCAGCGTCTTGTCCGCACTCACTGTGAGCCTTTCTTCTGCTGCGGGGTGCCAGGCGCACCCATCAAGCCACATTGTTCCAGGTGTTCGGCCCGATAGGCGGAAGGGCGCTCGCTCGGGTGAGTCCGCCGGTAGGCGAACCGAGGCGGACCGGGGCGGTCAGGACTCCCTATACTGAGCGGCGTGTTCGGCATCAACGGATCTGAGTTCCTCGTCATCATCCTGGTGGCGGTGATCGTGGTGGGGCCGCAGCGCTTGCCCGAGTACACCCGCAAGCTCACGCAGATGGTACGTCAGCTCAGGGTGTTCCTGGACAACGCGCGCAGCCAGATCGCCGAGGAGGTCGGCCCCGAGATGGCCGACCTGGACCTGTCCAGCCTCGACCCGCGCCAGTACGACCCTCGCAAGATCGTGCGCGACGCCCTGGGAGAGGACATTGACGCCATTCGCGAGGACCTCGCCCACCCCTTCCGCTCCGTCGGCTCAGCCGTCAAGGAGATCTCCGACGACGCCGCTCAGGCCGTCAACGACGTGGTCAAGCAGGATCGGGCCACGTCGCTGAGCAAGCAGATCGAGGCCAAGCGCGAGGAGCGGCTGGCCGAGAACGACGCCGACAATGCTGACAACAGCGAGAGCCCCACGAGCTCCGAGAGCAGCACTGAGGGGGCCGAGAACGCAGAGCGCCTGCAGAGCGCTGAGCAGCAGGCAGTCTCCACCCCACCGCGGGGAGTGCTTCAGCAGGCGGGCGACGCCGAGGCCGTGTCCGAGTCGGCTGACGGGTCTGATGAGACCGTGCCGAAGGCGACCGAGGGCGAGCGGTCCCAGGAGAGCGACGCCGCCGAGCAGTCGGAGGCGACCGAGGAGGACGACCAGTCGGCTGAGTCGGAGCCGGTGGAGGTCCCGGCAAGCCTGGTCGAGCCGCAGACCGCTGCCTGCGGTGAGGAGGCAGAGGACTCCACCGCGGCGGGCGATGACACCCGCACCCGCGTGCGGCCCTTGTCCCCGCGCGACATCGTGCGCGCCGCCAACGCCGCCGCCCGCACTCGCGCCGAGGCCGCGCGTATCGCCGTCGACTTCTGACCTCGGCCAGAGGGACGCGCGGGGCCGGCGTCAGGCCGGGGTGACCCCCAGGCTCTTGCCGGCCAGGCCGCGGGAGCGGTGCGTCAGGCGCTGGGCCACGGCGGACAGCCCCAGGGCAGCGGGGGCGTCGGCGGCCGGCTTGCCGTCCTCGGCCACGGTGGCCGGCAGGCCGGTGTCGGACCCCTCACGC
This sequence comes from Actinomyces sp. HMSC075C01, assembly GCF_001812965.1. NCBI lineage: Bacteria > Bacillati > Actinomycetota > Actinomycetes > Actinomycetales > Actinomycetaceae > Actinomyces > Actinomyces sp. HMSC075C01. Next base: position 47,121 of record NZ_KV810992.1, on the reverse strand, counting down.
AGGCGGATGTCCAGCGGCAGCTGGGCCAGCAGCGGCACCTCGTAGCCGAGGGTCTCGCTCAGGGAGGCGCTGACGATCTTGCCCCCGCCGGAGCCGAAGATCTCCAGGCGTGAGCCGTCGGGCTGGGGCATGTAGGACATGTTCTCGATGACGCCCACCACCTTTTGGTGTGTCTGGGCGGCGATGAGGCCGGTGCGCTCGGCCACCTCGGCGGCGGCCGTCTGCGGGGTGGTGACCACGAGGATCTCGGCGCCCGGCAGCAGCTGGGCCACGGAGATCGTCACGTCGCCGGTGCCGGGCGGCAGGTCCAGCAGCAGGACGTCCAGGTCGCCCCAGAACACGTCAGAGAGGAACTGCTGGACGGCGCGGTGCAGCATGGGGCCGCGCCAGACGACCGGCTGCTTGTCCTCCACGAACATGCCGATGGAGATGACCTTCACCCCGTGGGCCACGGGCGGCACGATCATGCCGTCGAGCTGGGTGGGCACCCGGTCCACCCCCAGCATGCGGGGAATGGAGAAGCCGTAGATATCGGCGTCGACCACGCCCACGCTCAGGCCCTGGGCGGCCATGGCGGCGGCGAGGTTCGCGGTCACCGAGGACTTGCCGACCCCACCCTTGCCGGAGGTGACGGCGTAGATGCGGGTGAGGTTGCCCGGCTGGGTGAAGGGAATCACCGGCTCGGCGGCCCCTCCGCGCAGGCGACGCCGCAGCTCGGCCTTCTGCTCGTCGTTCATGACGCCCAGGCTCACCTGGACCTCGGTGACGCCCTCGACGGTGCTGACCTCGCGACGGGTGTCAGCGGTGATCGTGTCCTTCAGGGGACACCCGGCCACGGTCAGGAGCACCTCGACACTGACAACGCCGTCCTCGGCGATGTCAACGGAGGAAACCATTCCCAGGTCGGTGATGGGGCGGTGCAGCTCGGGGTCGATGACCCTGGCCAGCGCCTCCATGACGGCGTCATGAGTCGGTTGCGTCATGGGTCCATCCTAGGGGCGCCCCGGAGTGCCACGACAGGTGGCGAGCCCCACGTGGGGGGCGGGAGAGGCTCTCAGTGGGCGGTGCGCTGCCCCGGTGCGGCGTCGGGCTCGTCGTCGCCGCTGTCCTGGAACTCGGCGATCTCCTCACGGGTGAGGCGCTCCTCAGCGAGAATCTCGCTGAGCATGTCACGCAGTTCGCTGCGCACGAAGTCGCGGGTGGCGACGTCGTTCATGGCCAGGCGCAGGGCGGCGATCTCCCGGGTGAGGAACTCGGTGTCCTCCAGGTTGCGCTGGGCGCGCTGGCGGTCCTGCTCGGCGGTGACGCGGTCGCGGTCGTCCTGCCGGTTCTGGGCCAGCATGATGAGGGGGGCCGAGTAGGAGGCCTGGGTGGAGAAGGCCAGGTTGAGCAGGATGAAGGGGTAGGGGTCCCAGGCCCGCTGCATCTTGACCAGGACGAGGTTCGCCACGATCCACACAGCGACGAAGATCGACATGTAGAGCACGAACTGGGGTGAGCCCATGAAGCGGGCGGTGGCCTCGGCGAAGCGGCCGAAGCCGTCGGAGCGCGAGGCGTGGGTCGGATGCGTCCTGCGCAGCCACCGCAGGCGGCTGTCGGGCAAGGGCTGGTCGAGCTGGTCAGGCATTGGCTCCCCTCTCGATCGTCTCGTCGGTGACGGCCTCGTCGGCCACGCGCCAGTCGTCGGGCATGAGGTGGTCCAGGACGTCGTCGACACTGACAGCACCCAGCAGGCGCCCGGCGTCATCGAGGACCGGCAGGGCCGTCAGGTTGTAGGTGGCCAGCAGACGGGTGACGGTACCGATGGAGTCCTCGGGGCGCACGGAGTCGACGTCGGTGTCCACGATGGAGCCGACCAAGCGCTGAGGACGCTCGCGCAGGGCCCTCTGGAAGTGGATCATGCCCACGAACTTGCCGGTGGGGGACTCCAGGGGCGGGCGGCACACGAAGCCGACGGCGGCCAGGGCGGGAGGAACCTCTGCCTTGCGGGACTGGGCCAGAAAGGTCGCCACGGTCGACTCGGGGGGCAGGATGATCGGCTCGGTGGTCATCAGGCCGCCGGCGGTGTAGTCGTCGTAGGCCATGAGGCGGCGCACGTCCTCGGCCTCCTCGGGCTCCATGAGGCCCAGCAGCTCAGTGGCCTTGAGCTGGGGGAGGTCGGCGACCAGGTCGGCGGCGTCGTCGGGCTGCATGACGTCCAGGACGTCGGCGGCGCGACCGGCCTCCAGGCGGGACAGGAGGGCGACGGCGTCCTCGTTGCCAAGCTCCTCCAGGACGTCGGCCAGGCGCTCGTCGGCCAGCTCGGCGGCCACGCGCATCTGGCTGTCCTGGGGCAGGTCGCGCATGACGTCGGCCAGGTCGGCGGGCTTGAGGTCCTCCAGGGTGGCCAGCAACGCGGTGGCGCCCTGCTTGTCGGCGCTGTCGGCCAGGCCGCTGACCTCATCGGGGCGTACCGTGAAGGTCTCCCCGCGGCGCAGGCCCAGGGGACCCGAGGAGGCCCGCTGGACGAACAGGCGGGTCACCTTCCAGTCCATGCCGCGGTCGCGCTCGATGGCCACGTCCCGCACGGTGACGGTCCCCGAGCCGTCGCGCATGGTGACCACCCGGTCCAGCAGCTCGCCGACGACCAGGGTCTCCACATGGCGCTGGGTGAAGCGGCGGATGTTCATCAGACCGGTGGTGATGACGGCTCCGGGCTTGATCGCGGTGATCCGCGACAGGGGCAGGAAGACGCGACGCCGGCTGGAGACGTCGATGACGAAGCCGACGGCCCTGGGCTCTCCACGCATCTGCAGCAGGACGACGACGTCATGGACCTTGCCCACCGCATCGCCCAAGGGGTCGAAGACAGAGGTGCCGATGAGGCGGGCCACAAAAACCCTGGTGGCCGTGTGTGTCCTGGTGTTCTCCACAAGCCAAGCCTATGCGCCTGAGGCGTGATTGCCGGCCGATGGGCCCGTACCGTGTGCCCGCGCGTGCGACGATAGCCCCCATGAACGCCAATCCGAGCCCGTTGTCCTCCCTGACCTCGTCCAGTGGTGGTGTCATGCCCCAGGGGGAGGAAGTGGCCTCCTTCGCGACCTACCCCGAGGCGCAGAGGGCGGTGGATGCCCTGTCGGACCAGGGCTTCCCGGTTCAGCACCTGGCGATCATCGGCACCGACCTGCGTCAGGTCGAGCGCATCACCGGACGCATGAGCTGGGGACGCGCAGCGATGTCGGGGGCCATGAACGGCCTGTGGATCGGGATGTTCTTCGGCATCATCATGTCGATGGCCGGCAGCAGCGGTCCCAGGCTCAACTTCTGGGCCTGCGTCCTGCTGGGGGTGCTGTGGGGCATCGTCTTCCAGCTCTTCAGCTACGCCCTGACCCGAGGGCGGCGCGACTTCACCTCCATCAGCCAGGTCGTGGCCTCGCGCTACTCGATCATCGCCGCCCGTGAGATTCACGAGGCCAGCCAGGCCCTGGCCGATGTCCCGGGCAACCTTGCACGCGGGGGAGGGGCGCTGCGGCGCTCCCAGGAGCGGCGTCGGGCACGGCAGGAGGCTCCCGGGCCCACCGCCTTCGGATCGCGCCCCGACGAGCAGCCCCGCTTCGGGGTGCGACTGCCGCAGCCCGGCAGCGACGCTCCTGAGCGGACCTCCACCGCCTTGGCCGGCCGCGCCTCCGGTGCCCCGGCCGCTGCCGAGGACTACGACCCCTTCCTGCGCCCCTCGCGATCGGGGGATCGCAAGGAGCCGGGGGCCTCGGAGTCGTCGCAGGAGACCGGCGATGAGACCGGCTCCGGTAACGAGGGCTGACCGGTGCTGAGGGACGAGGGAGCGCGACAATGAGCATTCCGGTGGGGCTGTCGACCGCCTGCGTGGTTCCCGGCAGTGTTCCAGACACCTTCGCCATCGCCCGGGAACTGGGCTACGACGGTGTCGAGATCATGGTCTGGAGTGAGAAGGCGTCCCAGGACGCCACCCGGCTGGCGGCCCTGGTGGAGAAGTTCGACCAGCCGGTGCTGGCCGTCCACGCCCCCACGCTGCTGGTGACCCGCGGGGTCTTCGGCGCCGATCCGTGGGACAAGGTGGACCGCTCCATTGAGCTGGCCCACTACCTCGAGGCGCCCACGGTGGTGCTGCACCCGCCCTTCTTCTGGCAGACCCGTTACGCGCGCTCCTTCATCGCCGGGGTCGCGCAGCGCGAGGCGACCACGGGCATCCACCTGGCGGTGGAGAACATGTTCACCTGGCGGCCCCGCCACGCCCACTCCACGCGCGACTTCCAGGCCTACTCGCCCACCTGGGACCCGGTGGGGCAGGGCTACAAGTCGGTGACGCTGGACATCTCCCACGCCGCCACCTCCGGCTCCGACGCCCTGGCCATGGCCCGTGCGCTGGGGCCCACGCTGCGTCACCTGCACCTGACCGACGGTGTGCCCGGGCCCCTGGACGACCACCTGCTGCCCGGGCAGGGCAACCAGGACTGCGCCGGGGTCCTCAAGCACCTGGTGGCCACCGGTTTCGAGGCTGGTGGGGGACAGGTCGTCGTCGAGGTGACCACCCGGTCCATGACGGCCGCCCAGCGCCTCGAGGGCCTCGCCAGCGCTCTGGCCTTCGCCCGCGAGTACCTGGAGGGCGGGGAACCGGCCCACATTCCCGAGCCGACCCGCAAACGCTACCGCCGTACCTGACCCGGCCTAGCAGTAGGCGGTCTCGTGCTCCAGGTGCGAGACGGGCTCGAGCTGGAGGGTCGCGTGCTGGATTCTGACCGGGAAGTGCTCGGCCACGCAGCGCTGGAGCCGGTCGAGGATCTCCTCGGTGTGACCGTCGCGCAGGCACTCGTCGCGCACGACGACGTGCGCGGTCAGCACCGGCATGCCCGAGGCGACGGTCCACGCGTGCAGGTCGTGGACCTCCTCGACGTGGTCGATGCCGAGCATGTGCGAGCGCACCTGCGCCAGGTCCAGCTCCCGGGGGGTGAAGTCCATGAGGACCGTCAGGGCCGAGCGCAGCAGCGTCACCGCCCGGGGCAGGATGAGGACGGCGATGAGCAGGGAGGCCACGGCGTCGGCCCGGGTCCAGCCGGTGCGGGCCACGACGGCGGCGGCGATGATGACGCCCACCGATCCCAGGGCGTCATTGAGGACCTCCAGGAGAGCGGCCCTCATGTTGAGGTTCTCGTCGTGTCCGTCATGCCCCCGGCCGCCGGAGAGGACCAGCAGCGCGATGACGTTGGCGGCCAGGCCGATGACCCCCATGACGAGCATGCCGGAGGCCTCGACCTGCGGGGCCACCAGCAGGTTGTGAACCGCCTTGAAGGCCACGAAGAGCCCGACGACGGCGAGCATGCCCGCCTGGAGCGCGGCCCCGATGACCTCGGCGCGGCGCATGCCCCAGGTGGAGCGGTCCGTGGCCGGACGCGCGGACAGGTGTGCGGCCGTCAGGGCCATGGCCAGGCCGGCGACGTCGGTGAGCATGTGCCCGGCGTCGGCCAGCAGTGCCAGTGAGCCGGTGAGAAGAGCAGTGATGATCTCTGCCACCAGGACGGTGGCCGACAGGCACAGGGCGACCAGGAGCCGCCCGCGCGAGGCCCCGGCGCCATGGTTGTGCGAGTGACCGTGGGAGCGGTTGGGGGAATGGTCGTGGGGCTTGTGGCCGACTGGGGTGCTCACTGTGGCTCCTTGCTCCGGATCGCTCCGTCCGCGCAGATGGTGGCGGCCAGGGACTCGGCCGCGGCCAGGACCTGCTCGATCGCCTCGGGGTTCTCGATCCGGCTGACGTTGGCCCGCCCGTGGGAGTGGCTGGAGATGAGACCGGCGCTGCGCAGGATCGCCAGGTGCTGGGAGACGGTCGACTGGGCCAGGCCCAGGTGCTCGGTCAGCTCCACCACCCGGTGCTCGCCACCGTGGAGGTGACGCAGGATCGCCAGGCGGGTGGCGTCCCCCAGGACGTCAAGCAGGGAGGCCACGGTGGAGGCCTCGCGCACGGCGCCGTGGTCCTGGGGTCGGTCCTCGGGCAGCAGCCCATGTTTCATCGTCATACGCCGATGCTATCTGCGAGTGACGATGAGGGGCAAGGGGGTGACCAGCAGTCAGTCGGCAGTCAGCCGGCAATGAGCCCACTGACCCAGGCCTCGACCTCCTCCACAGTGCGGGGCACGTCCTGGGTGAGGCGCTCCACGCTGCCGTCCTCGCGCACGACGACGTCGTCCTCGATACGCACGCCCGTGCCGCGCATCTCGGCGGGCACCAGCAGGTCGTCCTGGCGGAAGTACAGCCCCGGCTCGATGGTGAAGCACATGCCCGGCCTGAGCTCGGCCTCCATGTACATCTCGCGGCGCGCCTGGGCGCAGTCGTGGACGTCCAGACCCAGGTGGTGGCTGGTGCCGTGCACCATCCAGCGCCGGTGGTACTGGCCCTCGGGGGCCAGGGAGTCGGCGGCGCTCACGCCCTCGGGCAGCATCCCCCACTCCTCCAGGCGGGCGGCGATCACCTCCATGGCGGCGGTGTGGACGTCCTTGAAGCGGCAGCCCGGCGTGCCCGCACGGGCGAAGGCGGCGTCGGCGGCGTCGAGAACCGCCTGATAGATCCGGCGCTGAGCCTCGGTGAAGCGACCATCGACCGGGATCGTGCGAGTGACGTCGGCGGTGTAGAGGGAGTCGACCTCGACGCCGGCGTCCACCAGGACCAGCTGGCCGGGCTCAACGGCGCCGTCGTTGTTGATCCAGTGCAGGGTGTTGGCGTGGTTGCCGGCCGCCGCGATCGTGTCATAGCCCAGGCCGTTGCCCTCCTCACGGGCCTTGGCCCCGAAGGCCCCCTCCAGGACCCGCTCACCGCGCCAGTGGCCGCGGGCACGGGGAATGGAGCGGATGAGGTCGTCGAAACCGGCCTTGGTGGCGGCGACGGCGGCACGCAGCTGATCGATCTCCCAGGGGTCCTTGATCAGGCGCAGCTCGCTGGTGGCCTCGGCCAGACCGGCGTCCACCTCCGCGGCTCCCTGGCCGGTCTGCAGCCCGACCTTCTCCCGTGTGGAGGTCACCAGGGCGGTGACGGACTCATCGGCCTCGGCGACGACGCGCAGCCGGACCGCGTCGGGGCCGGCGTCCTTGGCCAGTGCGTCGGGCAGGGAGTCGATGTGGGCGCAGCGCATGCCGGTGGATGCCTCGACCTCCTCCAGAGAGGGCCGCACGCCTACCCACAGCTCGCCGTACCGGGGGTCGCCGTAGAACTCCTGGCTGGAGCGTGAGGCCCGGGGCCGGAAGTAGAGGACCGCCTCATGCGTCGGGGCGGCGCCGTCGGCGTTGTCGGAGTCGGCGGAGTCGGCGGAGTCGGCGGCGTGGCCCGGGGAGCCCGCGTCCTGACCCGGCGCGGTCAGGGGGTCCAGGACGAGCACGGCGTCCGGCTCGAAGTCCGTGCCGGTGCCGGCCAGGTGGGCGAAGGCGCTGTGGGGCCTGAACCGGTAGTCGCAGTCGTTGTTGCGCACCTTGAGCGCGCCGGCGGGCAGCACCAGACGCTCACCGGGGAAGAGCCTTCCGAGGGCCTCACGCCGGGCCGCCGCCCAGGGGGCCGCCTCGCTGCGGGCGGGCAGGCCCTCGGGGCGAGGGCCCCACCCCGAGCCGATGAAGTCGCGGAAGGCCTGGTTGTCGGGCTGGCGGGACCGGTTGGAGCCTCGCGCCGCCAAGGACTGGGGGGCCTCCTGCGAGGAGGCGGGGGCCTCGTCGGACGGGTGGGTGTCTGCGGGAGAAGTCGATGCCATAGGGGCATCATCCCACTGTCGAGCCCCTGCCGGTGCTGGGCGGGGCCCAGGGACACTGGAACGGCTCAGTCCTGCTCGTCGGCCGGGAAACGCACCCCCACCTGGCGGCGGGCCTCCTGCAGGACCCCGACCGCCGCCACGGAGCGGCTCAGCGGGTGCAGATCGGACTCGCGCGCGCCGGCACGTACCAGGCGGCACACCTCGGCCAGCTCGTAGGCGAGCTGGTGGCCGGGCACCTGGACGCCGCGCTCGACCGACAGATCCTCCCTCGCGCCCGTTTCCGCCGCCGGGCCGCGCAGCTCGATGCGTCTGGGCCACTGGCAGTCATCAATGCTCAGCACGTCATGGTCCCCGGCGAAGCTCGACTGTGTCCCCGGGGAGGTCTTGGAGTGCAGGCAGACGACCTCCAGCCCGGCGTGCTCACCGAAGTCGTAGGACAGGACCACCGTGCCCCGTGCGTCCACACCGCACTCCAGCAGCGTCCCGGTGGCCGTCACCCGGTCCGGCTCACCGAAGAGGTGGATGGCCAGGCTGACCGGGTAGGTGCCCAGGTCCATGAGGGAGCCACCACCCAGTGCCGGATCGAAGGCCGGCGGCAGACCACCGGAGCGGTAGACCTCCATCCGCGAGGAGAACTGCTCCTTGGACAGCACTACCCGATGCAGCCGCCCCAGCCGCGGCAGGTGCTCACGCAGCCGAGCCACCCCGGGCTCGAAGGCGGACAGCCACCCCTCCATGAGGAAACGGTCGGCTGCCCGCGCTGCCTCCACCATCGCCTCGGCCTGCGAGCGTGTCAGGGCGAAGGGCTTCTCCACCAGGACGTGGAAACCGGCCTCCAGGGCCGCGATCGCGTGCTGTGCGTGCAAGGAGTTGGGAGAGCCCACGTGGACGACGTCGATCGGGGCCTGCGAGCCCGGGCCGTGGGCGGCGAGCATCTCCTCAAGCGAGGCATAGGCATGCGCGATCCCGTGCTCGGCGGCGAAGGCGGCGGCGCGCTCGCGGTGGGTGGAGGTAACGGCCACGATCTGTGCACCCGGCTCACAGACGACTGCCTCGGCGAACCACCGGGCGATGAAACCGGCCCCGATCACCCCGAAGCGGACCGGGGCGTCGTCGGGAAGGCGTGTGGGAGGCGCAGTATCCGTCGTACGGCTCGGCTCACTCATGTCGTCCAGTCTTCCACGCCTCCCGATGCTCCTACCTACACTTTACCTACACTGTCACGGTGCGCATCGACCCCCACACCCACTCGGCCTGCTCCGACGGCACCGACTCGCCCGCCGAACTCATGGAGAAGGCGGCCGCGGCCGGCCTCGACGTCGTCGGGCTGACCGACCACGACACGACGGCCGGATGGGAGGAGGCGGCCCGGGCCGTCCCGGACACCGGCGTCGCCCTGCTGCGCGGCACCGAGATCTCCTGCGCCGCGGACGGGGTCACCCTCCACCTGCTGTCCTACCTGCACCGGGCCGACGACGCCGGACTGGAGGCCGCCTTCGCCCGCGCCCGCCGCTCGCGCGACAGCCGGGCGCAGCGGATGGTCGAACGCCTCAGCGAGGACTTCCCGATCACCTGGGAGGATGTCCTGTCCCAGTGCGCCGACTCCCACACGATCGGCCGTCCCCACATTGCCGACGCCCTGGTTGCGGCCGGCTCCTTCCCCGATCGCAACGCCGCCTTCGCCGGGCCGCTGGCCACCTCCTCGCCCTACTACGTCCATCACTGGGCGCTGGACCCGGTGGAGGCCTGCCGCCTGGTGCGCGCCGCCGGCGGAGTCCCGGTGGCGGCCCACCCGCGCGCCTCCTCGCGCCAGCGCCGCCTCGTGCCCGATGAGACCTTCGCCCAGATGGCCGAGGCCGGCCTGGCGGCCCTGGAGATGAACCACCGCGACCAGGGCCCCGAGCAGCGCGAGCAGGTTCGCCTCCTGGCCCAGCGCCTGGGGCTGGGGCTGTCGGGGGCCTCGGACTACCACGGCACCGGCAAGCCCAACCGCCTGGGGGAGAACCTCATGCCGCCCGAGCTGCTGGAACGGATCCTCGATGAGGGTGCCCTCGACCTCGTCCGCCCCTGAGGGCCGACCGGCCCCGGTACCCGACTCCCGCCGAGCGGCGGTGATAGAAACACCCCCATGTTGCAGTCCGCCTTCGACACCACGGTCTTCGCCACGACCTTCACGACGCTCCTGGTCATTCAGGACCCCCTGGGCGCCATCCCGATCTTCCTGTCCCTGACCTCGCGGCAGACGCCCACTGAGCGCGCCGCCTCCGCACGCCAGGCCACGGTCGTCTCCTTCGCCGTCATCGTGCTCTTCGCGGTCTTCGGGCGCTACATCCTGAAGTTCCTGGGGATCTCGGTGCCCTCTCTCCAGGTGGCCGGAGGTCTGCTCCTGCTCCTGGTGGCCCTGGAGCTGCTGACCGACAAGGTCGATGAGAGCCCTGACCCTGAGGCCGTCACTGCCAACGCCGCTCTCGTTCCTCTGGGCACGCCGCTGCTGGCCGGGCCCGGCGCCATCGTCGCGGCGATGGTCGCCGTGGACACCACCGGAGGTGGGGTAGCCGGATGGGTCTCCGTGACGGCCGCGATCATCGGCACGCATGTCGCCATCTGGGCCTCGCTGCGCTTCTCCCTGGGGCTCAACCGGGTGCTGGGCACCTCCGGCATCCGGATCCTCACCCGGGTCATGGGACTGCTCCTGGCAGCCATCGCCGTCCAGATCATGGCCGACGGCGTCTTCGCCTTCCTGGAGACCCGCCTCTGACCCCGGTCCGCCCCGGAGTCGGACAGCGGCTGAGACCCACGTGTGTCTCAGCCGCTCTATGCCGCCCTACTCGCCGACGGTCCTGTCAATGGGACGGCCGCCGCGAGTGCGCTTACGGGTGCGCTTGCGCCGGGGCTTGGCCTCGCCGTCGGCGGAGCGCCGGGAACGCTCGCCGCGCTTGGCGTCCCTGCCGCCGCGGCCCCGGCCGCGCTCCGAGCGCCCGCCCTTCCGGCCGGACTGCTTGCGTCCGTGCCTGCCGGTCTCACCCAGGTCCTCGATCTCCTCAGCGTCCAGCCCCTCCAGGATGCGCTTGTGGCGGGGCAGGCGGCCGGTGACCTTCTCCGGGATCGACAGGTCGGAGAACAGGTGCTTACTGGTGTGGTAGGTCTCCACTGGCTCCTCGATGGGCAGGCCCAGGGCCTTGGCGATGATCCGCCAGCGCGGCACGTCGTCCCAGTCCACGAAGGTGACCGCCGTGCCGGAGTTACCGGCGCGGCCGGTGCGCCCGATGCGGTGGACGTAGATCTTCTCGTCCTCGGGGCACTGGTAGTTGATGACGTGGGTGACGTCGTCGACGTCGATGCCGCGGGCGGCCACGTCGGTGGCCACCAGGACGTCCACCTTGTTGTGGCGGAAGGCGCGCAGGGCCTGCTCGCGGGCCCCCTGGCCGAGGTCGCCGTGCAGGGCCGCGGTGGCGAAGCCGCGGGCGCGCAGGTCATCGGCCACCCGGGCCGCCGTGCGCTTGGTGCGCGCGAAGATGATGGTGCGTCCACGTCCTTCGGCCTGGAGGATCCGGGAGACGACCTCCACCTTGTTCATCGAGTGAGTTCGGTAGACGACCTGCTGGACCGTCTGGACAGTCATGCCCTCGTCGCCCGGGTCCTGGGCGCGGATGTGGGTGGGGCGGGTCATGTAGCGGCGCGCCAGGCCGACCACGGCCCCGGGCATGGTGGCGCTGAAGAGCATCGTGTGCCGGTCGGCGCGGGTGCGGGCCAGGATCTTCTCCACGTCGGGCAGGAAGCCCAGGTCCAGCATCTCGTCGGCCTCGTCCAGGACGACGGTGGTCACGTGAGCCAGGTCCAGCACGCCGCGCTCCATGAGGTCGATGAGGCGGCCGGGCGTCCCCACGACGACCTCGGCCCCGCGCTCGAGGTCCTCGATCTGGGGCTCGTAGGCGCGCCCGCCGTAGACCTGGACGATGCGCACGGTGCGTTTGGCGGCAGCCGTGGACAGCTCCTCGGCGACCTGCTTGGCCAGCTCACGGGTGGGCAGGATGACCAGGGCCTGGGGGCTGCCGGAGGCGGGATCCTCGTCCCAGCCCTCCTCCCCGGGGCCCAGAGTGTCCATGAGCAGGGGGATGCCGAAACCCAGGGTCTTGCCGGTGCCGGTCTTGGCCTGACCGATGATGTCCTGCCCCTCCAGGGCCACCGGCAGGGTGAGGGCCTGGATGGGGAAGGGGTGGGTGATGCCCTTGGCGTCCAGGGCTTCGCAGATCTCCGGCTCGACACCGAAGTCGGCGAAGGTCTTGCGGCTCAGGTCGGTCTGGGCACCCTCGTCGGTGATGTCGGGAGTGGCTTCGTCCAGGACGGGGGCGTGGGCGCCGGCCGTCTCGATGATCCCGGACGTGGCGGCAGTGGCGTCGGCATCCTCGATGGTGGTCTGGTCGTCTGTGGAGTTGTGGTCGGGCTCGACGGCGTCGGCCCCGTGCTGCTCGTTGCTCACGAGGTTCCTTGTCTTCTGATCAGGTTGAACCGGTCCGGCGCGGCTGTTGCTCGCGCGCACAGTGGGGTGCGCTGCGTGGGCGTTGGCGCCGTCGGATGTGGCAGCCGATCGCGAGTCATATCTGAGTCCATCTGACGACCGGGCAACCGTGGACGCCGTCAGCGTAGCGGCTTTCCAGCATATTCGCGTCGCCTGGCGTCACGTTGGCGGCTTGAGTGTGGGTGATGTCACGACGGGTGTGGGGGAGATCAGGCGGAGGCGGAGGGGGTGCATGTGGTGAATCAGTGCGGGGCGAATCTGCTGCTGTGCCTGTCTGGTGTGATCCTCAAGTAAAGCCTTTCTGGCAGTTCATTGAAAATAGATGACGAGGGGCGTCGTCAGGGGGCTTGTGGTCAAGAATGAAAGATGTCTGAGTATGTTAACGAGTCTCATTCGGGTAATACCTGCCTCACCTTTGATGATTCATCGACTCACAATTGAAAATCACGTCTTCTCCCAGTGGCGGCTGCAGTGGCGGCTGATGCGGGCGCGACGGCAAGGCTGCTCGGCGAGGGCGGGCTGGTTACGATGGTGGCCATGTCCCAGATGCCGACTCCGTCACCTCAGCCCAGCGCCTTCACCCCGATGCAGGTCGGTCCTCACGAGCTGTCCGTCGTCGGCGTCGTCGCGATCTCCCGGACAGCGGCCTGCACCCGCTACGCCAAGGATGCCGACCGGGCTCCGCAGATGACGGCCCGGGTCGACCTGCTGCGCATGAGCGCCTGGGAGGTCGCCTCCTTCGACCGGGTCGTGGAGCTGGCCTCGACCCACGGCATCGACGCCCTGGGGGCGGCCGAGCGCTTCACCGACGTCCTGGGTGACTTCGACGAGCGGCTGCGGCCACTGGACTGGGCCGAGCGCCTGCTCAAGACCTACATCACCTTCGGGCTGCTCATCGACTTCGGGATGGCGCTGAGCGAGTCCCTGGACGATCCCCTGCGCAGCGGACTCGTCCACGAGCTCAGCCAGGATCCGATCGGTACGTACGCCGTTGCCGAGCTGGAGGAGGTCATCGCGGCAGACCCGCAGCTGGCCGCCCGGCTGGGGCTGTGGGGCCGGCGCGTCATCGGTGAGGAGATCGGAACCTTCCAGAGGCTCCTGGGGCAGTTCCCCGAGCTTCTCGGCCAGATGGCTCAGGAGCAGCTCCACTCAGTACTGTCCCAGGGAGCGGTCTCCCGTATGAGAGGGTTGGGCCTGAGGGTCTGACCACCTCCCACCACCCCCACGCGGCGGTGATGTGAAGTGTCTAACAGTGGAGTAGTGCCCGTGTCGGTAGCGTGACAAGACCAGGGCTGCGGTGGGTAAGGTGGCCGCATCCACATCCTCATCACCCGACGTAAGAGCCATGGCTCTCAAGTCCTCAAGGAGTTCCCATGAAGCGAAGCGTATGGATGGCCGCGTCCGCGGCCGTTGCCCTGTCTGTCGTCCCGGTCGGTGCGGCCGCTGCTGACACGGACTCGGCTCCCGCCGCCGGGCAGGCGACGGCGCAGGCCAGTGACGCGAAGGCTGACGCTCCCCAGCCCGACACCCCCTCCCCGGCCGCCCCTAACCCTGAAGGTGACAAGCCGGCTCCCACCCCCGCCCCCGCGCCTGCTCCCGCCCCCACGGAGGATGCGGGCAAGGCCGCTCCCCAGGCTCCGGGTGCCAACAACGCCGCGGCGCAGCAGGAGAACAAGCCGGAGGCGCCGGCTGAGCAGCCTCAGCAGAACCAGGGCGACCAGCAGCAGGGCGATCCTGCCGGTTCCCAGGCCGCTCCCGAGCAGCAGCAGGCTCCGGCTCCCGAGCGGTCCTCTGAGGGTGACGCCCCTGCGGCCGCCGAGGAGAGTGCCCCCCGGGGCTCCGCGGATGCCCCCGGTGAGCAGGCCGCCGCTCCCCGCGAGCAGGCTGCTTCTGGTCAACAGGGTACCGCCACCTCAGGTCGCTCCACCCTGGCCCAGACCGGTGCGGGGACGACCGCCGCTTGGGTGGTGCTGGGCACCGGCGCGGCAGGTGCCGCCATGCTCATGGCGCGCCGTAGGCTGACCTACTGACACACATCGGTCCTTGACGTTGAGGAGAGGTCTGGCCCATGGATGACCGGATGCTCGACGGGGACAGGGTGCTGTGGTTCATCGGCGGCAGTCCTGAGCGTGCTCGGGAGGCCCTTGTCACCGGGCACGCCTGGACGCCCGAGCAGCGTGCGCAGCTCGAACAGATCGCAGCATCTGCCGGATATTCCCCTCAGCAGCCTGCCGGGTACCCGCCTGCTCAGCAGCAGGTGCCCGTTCAGGACCCCGCGTCCTTGTACGGGGCGCCTGCAGATCCCGTGGCCTTTGACGGCGTATTCAGAGGCGACGGTGCTCGTGGAGACACCGTGGACTACGGGGCGGCTCAGTCGACTCAGCCTGCTCAGCAGCCGGCTGAGGTCGCGCCGCCCCAGCCGCAGATGGCGACGCCGACGCAGCCTCAGCCACAGGGCTACAGGCTTCAACCGCTGCCCACGGTGACCGAGATGGAGGCGCCGCAGAGCGACGTCTCCCAGCACCCGAGCGACGCTCCACGTCGCGGGTGGGTCCTCCCGGTCGTGGCGGTCAGTGTGCTCGCTCTCGGACTGGTCGGGGGTGCTCTGGGAGGGCACTGGCTGTGGCCCGGCAAGAATGCGGCGGCTCCCTCACCCTCCGCTGCGGCGGCCCCTGCTGCCACCAAACCCGCAACCCTGCGCGCCGGCAGCGGTTCCTTCGTCTGCTCCTCCGGCGGCACTGGAGTCTCCTGCTGGGGCGCCGACGCCCAGGCCAACACCCAGGGCGCACGTGTCTCGCCGACGGCGGTGCCGGGACTGGAGAAGGTCAAGGTCTCGGCGCTGAGCGTGGGCAAGGGCTTCGCCGTGGCCGTGGACGACTCGGGCAAGGTCTACGCCTGGGGCGCCAACGAGGTCGGCCAGCTCGGTAAGAAGACTAATGAGGCGCTGGTCAACCAGGCCGTGGAGGTCGGCAAGCTGCCGGCCGCTCCCACCGCGCTCGTCTCCGGTTACGAGCACACCTGCGCGCTCGCCAAAGGCACAGTCTGGTGCTTCGGCTCCAACCGCTACGGGCAGGTCAACGGCACTGTCTCCGACACCCCGTCAGGGTTGGTGCAGGTGGACAAGATCAACGGGGCCACCCAGATCGGCACTTCCGGCTACGACACGTGGGCCACTGTCGACAAGGGGACCTGGACCTGGGGGAACAACTCCTGGGGGCAGGCCGACCCCTCGCAGGGCGTGGTCAACGTGGCGCCGACCCTGATCCCCGCGAACAGCTGACGCCGGTGCCGACAACGCAACAGCGCCCAGTCTCCTTCAGGAGGCTGGGCGCTCGGCGTATGTCGCGACAATGCTTACTTGTCGCCCTTGAGGTGGTTGACTGCGCCCTTGATGGCGTCCTTGGCGTCCTCGGCGACCTCCTTGATCTTGCCTTCGGCCTGCTGGAGCTTGCCCTCGGTCTCGGTCTCCTTGTTGCCAGTGACCTTGCCCGCGGCCTCCTTGGCCTTGCCGGCGATCCTGTCAACGGTTCCGTTGTCGCTCATGAGAGCTCCTTTCCATGGTGAGTCTCCGTGGCGTGGAGACGTGGAGGATGGCTCGACTATACATGTGTACATCTGAGACGACGCCCGGTATCCAGTGAGAGTTGCTATGGAGATCGCCTAAAACGTGTGACATATCCTATGTCGCTGAGGGTGCGGTGGCTCGTCTCGTCTCTCCGACGTCGTTCTCCGCATCTCAATGCCCATAGACTTCAGACACCTCTCGTTCGAGAGCCTCCTGATACAGCCTCCTGATACCGACACCGAGGTCGATCGCCCATGAGCAGTGCATCTGCGGACGTTCCCGCCGCCACCCGCGTCGAGAACGCCGGTCTTGACGTCATCTCCGAATCCGATCGCAAGGGACGGCCGAGCGATCTCTTCATGCCCTGGTTCGCGGCCAACATCTCCGTGCTGGGACTGTCCTGGGGCGCCTGGGTCCTCGGATTCGGACTGTCCTTCTGGCAGGCGGTCGTCGCGGGCAGCGTCGGTGTCATCGTCTCCTTCCTCCTGTGCGGCGTCGTGGCTGTCCTGGGCAAGCGAGGCAGCGCCCCCACCCTGGCGCTGTCCCGAGCGGCCTTCGGCTACAACGGCAATCGCCTGTCCGCGGCCCTGTCCTGGATCCTCACGGTCGGCTGGGAGACCGTCCTGTGCGTCTCGGCCACCCTGGCCTCGGCCACGGTGTTCCAGGCCCTGGGCTGGCACAACCAGGTCGGTGCCCAGATCTTGGGCTTCCTACTCACCGTCGGTCTGGCCGCCAGCGCAGGCATCCTCGGCTTCGAGGCGATCATGAGGGTCCAGACCTGGATCACCTGGGCCACCGGTGTCCTCACCATCATCTACCTCGTCCTCGTCGCTCCCCAGATCAGTATCCACAGGATTCTGGCCCTGCCGTCGGGTGGTCCCGCGGCCTTCATCGGAGCCCTGGTCATGGTGGCCACCGGATTCGGCCTCGGTTGGGTCAATGCCGCCGCTGACTACTCCCGCTACCTGCCCCGCAAGGCCTCGACCACCGGCGTCATCGGCTGGACCACACTGGGATCGGCACTGCCCTGCGTGGTGCTCGTCTTCTTCGGCATCCTCCTGGTGGGCTCCGACGCCGAGCTCGGCCAGGCCATCAACACTGACCCCATCGGCGCCCTGACCACGATCCTGCCCACATGGTTCCTCATCCCCTTTGCGATCGTCGCCATCCTGGGGCTGGCCGGCGGCATCATCATGGACCTGTACTCCTCGGGCCTGTCGCTCCTGGCGACCGGCCTGCCCGTGCGTCGGCACGTGGCCACCTCCATCGACGCCACCATCATGACCGTGGGCACCATCGCCGTCATCTTCGGTGCCGATGACTTCCTCGGCCCCTTCCAGGGGTTCCTCACCACCCTGGGAGTCGTCATCGCCGCCTGGGCCGGAGTCATGGTCGCCGAGGTCATTCTGCGCAGGCACGACTACGACGAGGAGGCCCTCTTCACACCCGACGGCGTCTACGGCTCAGTCAACTGGGAGGCCATCGTCCTCGTGGCTGCCGGTTCCGTCGTCGGCTGGGGGCTGGTCGTCAACTCGGCCGCCTCCTGGTTGTCCTGGCAGGGCTACCTGCTCGGGCCTCTCGGGGGTCGCGACGGGGCCTGGGCCGGAGCCAACCTCGGTGTGCTGGCCGCTCTGCTCATCGGTGTGCTCGGGCACCTTGTCCTCGGGCGAGGCCGGGTCGCCCGTCAGGAGGCCCGGTCGTGAGTGACCGTGCGTGTACTGTCTCCTCGCTTGTGAGACATGTGGGGGTTATGACTTCTGAGGCACTCGCTCGGGCGGGAGCCGGGGCAGGCTGGTGGTCCTGGAGGCGAGGG
>NZ_KV810992.1:739-29383 GCF_001812965.1 Actinomyces sp. HMSC075C01 | reverse complement strand
TTTGGCGGCTGGCTCGTTGATGTCAGCGCTGTGGACACCAAGCCGTGGCCCTGATCAACTCTGCGGGGTCTAGGTGGCCGAGCCAGGCTCCTCACCCTGGGCCTGCCGTACTTTCCCTGTCGGGCATCTTCCGGCTCCCGCGCAGGGGCTCGGGTGTCATGCGGCAACACAGCGTAGGCCGCCGTCGCGTTCGTACCTTATGCCTCGTGTTCGGGGGTTAAGGGTACGAACGCGAGGCCTACCCTACGAACGCGAGGTGCTCGCTCAAGGGCGGGCCCGGAGGGCGGGGCTGAGTTGGTCAGGCGTGGTGCGTGTGGAGGGCACCGGTCCGGCCATGGACGGCGCCCGTCAGATCGCCCGACGCGCCGACGCACAGCGCAGCAGCTGACGCCCCACCGCTGGTTGCCAGGAACGCCGCTGGTGCCGAGGTGACCATAGCGGTGTCGGCCGGTAGCGATCTGAGACGTGTCTGGGACGCCCGTCCTCGCACGGCAGGCACCGCGAGCACCTAACCTTGCACCTATGACAACTGATGCAAAGACGCCCAACCAGGCTGTCACGACCCGCACCGAATCCGACTCCATGGGCACCATCGAGGTGGACGCCAACCGTTACTGGGGGGCCCAGACCGAGCGGAGCCTGCACAACTTCGACATCGGCCGCGAGACCTTCGTGTGGGGCCGCCCCATGATCAAGGCCCTGGGGATTCTCAAGAAGTCCGCCGCCCTGGCCAACGCTGAGCTCGGTGAGCTGCCCGCCGACATCGCCGAGCTCATCGCCAAGGCCGGCGATGAGGTCATCGCCGGTGACCTCGACGCCGAGTTCCCGCTCGTGGTCTTTCAGACCGGCTCGGGCACCCAGTCCAACATGAACTCCAACGAGGTCATCTCCAACCGCGCCATCGAGCTGGCCGGCGGCGAGCGCGGCTCCAAGACCCCGGTCCACCCCAACGACCACGTCAACCGCGGCCAGTCCTCCAACGACACCTTCCCCACGGCCATGCACATCGCCGTCGTCAACGAGCTGGCCGCCATGTACCCGCGCGTCCAGCAGCTGCGCGACACCCTGGACGCCAAGGCCAAGGCTTACGCCGACGTCGTCATGGTGGGCCGCACCCACCTGCAGGACGCCACCCCCATCACCCTGGGGCAGGTCATCAGCGGCTGGGTCGCCCAGATCGACTTCGCCCTCGACGGCATCCGCTACGCCGACTCCCGCGCCCGTGAGCTGGCCATTGGCGGGACCGCCGTCGGCACCGGTCTCAACGCCCACCCGAAGTTCGGGGCCCTGTGCGCCAAGAAGATCTCCGAGGAAACCGGTATCGAGTTCACCCAGGCGGGCAACCTCTTCGCCGCCCTGGGTGCCCACGACGCCCTGGTTCAGGTCTCCGGCGCCCTGCGGGTCCTGGGCGACGCCCTCATGAAGATCGCCAACGACGTGCGTTGGTACGCCTCCGGCCCCCGCAACGGCATCGGCGAGCTCATCATCCCGGAGAACGAGCCCGGCAGCTCGATCATGCCCGGCAAGGTCAACCCCACCCAGTGCGAGGCCATGACCATGGTGGCCACGAAGGTCTTCGGCAACGACGCCACCGTTGGCTTCGCCGGATCCCAGGGCAACTTCCAGCTCAACGTCTTCAAGCCGGTCATGGCCTGGTGCGTCCTGGAGTCCATCCAGCTCCTGGGTGACACCTGCGTCTCCTTCGACACTCACTGCGCCTACGGCATCGAGCCCAACACCGAGCGGATCAAGGCCAACCTGGAGACCAACCTCATGCAGGTCACCGCCCTCAACCGCCACATTGGCTACGACAAGGCCTCCAAGATCGCCAAGAACGCGCACCACAAGGGCCTGTCCCTGCGCGAGTCCGCCCTCGAGCTCGGCTTCGTCACCGCCGAGGAGTTCGACAAGTGGGTCGTGCCCATGGACATGACTCACCCCAGCGCCGCTGAGGACTGATCCTCAGGACTGTCCCTCATAGCCGACGACGGCGCCGCCCTTCACGCGAGGGCGGCGCCGTCGTCGTGCGAGCCGAGTCCGCATCCTGACGCGCCCGCCAGCACGCGGATGCCGACTCACAGAAGCGGCACAGCCGCGTCCTGGGATCGTCCGTGCCTTAAGGTGATGCTAGCCACGTACGCAGACACCCGAGCGAGGCGCGCGACTGACTGAGCCGGAGGGAACCACGATGAACCTGCCACGACGCACCATCCTTGCCGCCCTGCCCGCCACGGCGGGACTCCTGGGCCTGGGGGCCTGCTCCACCGGAGGGGCCACCGCGCAGGCCTCCTCCGCGGCCTCGTCGCAGGCGCCCACCGATGCCAAGCTCGCCCTGGACTCCGCCGCCTGGCGCTACGACGCGGACCACAAGGTCTACTACCAGCTGGGTCTGCGCTACGTGGCCACGCCCCAGGCCTCGGACTATGAGACCCTGGGTATCTACGTGCCCGGTGCCTACTTCACCGGAAAGGACAACGGCAACGGCACCTACACGGTCACCGTCAACGCCTCGGGCGCCGTCGGCAGCTTCACCGCCGCCACCGCACCCACCGTCTTCCCGGTCAACACCCCGGGATACTCCGCCCAGAAGCCGCCCACCGAGTACTCCTACGACACCATCAAGGCCTACATGGAGGCCGGTTTCATCTACGTCCACGCGGGCCTGCGCGGCAAGGACTCCAACTCCCAGACCTACTCCGGCAACGCGCCCTGGGGCGTTGCCGACCTCAAGGCCGC
The DNA here is from genome assembly GCF_001812965.1 of Actinomyces sp. HMSC075C01. Lineage (NCBI taxonomy): Bacteria > Bacillati > Actinomycetota > Actinomycetes > Actinomycetales > Actinomycetaceae > Actinomyces > Actinomyces sp. HMSC075C01. The sequence continues at coordinate 26,647 of NZ_KV810992.1, read as the reverse complement.
CGTGCGCTACCGGCGCTACAACTCCTCCGCCGTGCCCGGCGACGCCGCGAAGGTCTACGTCTTCGGGCACAGCGGGGGAGGGGCACAGAGCGCCGTCGCCGGAGCCTCCGGGGACAGCGAGCTGTTCGCCCCCTACCTGGCCGTCCTGGGGGCCGCCACCACTGACACCAGCGGCAAGGCCCTGTCCGACGCCGTCGCCGGAGCCATGTGCTGGTGCCCGATCACCAGCCTGGACAGCGCCAACGCCGCCTACGAGTGGAACATGGGCCAGTTCGCCTCTTCCGACACCCGGGCCGAGGGCACCTGGACGCGGGCCTACTCCCAGGACCTCGCGGCCGCCTTCCCCGCCTACCTCAACGGGCTGAAGCTCACCGACTCCCAGGGCAAGCCCCTGACTCTGGAGTCCTCCTCCCAGGGCACCTACCTGTCGGGCTCCTACTACGACCACCTCGTGTCGGTCATCCAGAAGTCCCTCAACGACTTCCTGTCGGCCACCACCTTCCCCTACACGCCCTCCTCCACCGAGATGGCGGGGATGGGGCCCGGCGGGGGTGGCGGAGCGCCGTCGGGAACCCCGCCCAGCGACGGTGGCGGCACGCCTCCCAAGGGCGGGACGTCCGGAGGCGGCGCTCAGGGCAGTGGCGAGTCCACCACCTACAAGACGGTGGAGGAGTACATCGCCTTCCTCAACTCCTCCTCGCAGTGGGTCACCTACGACGCCTCCAAGAAGACTGCGACGATCACCGGCCTGCAGGGCTTCGTCACCTCCCAGAAGAACGCCTCCAAGGACGTGGGGGCCTTCGACGGCGTTGACCGTGCCCAGACCGAGAACCTCGTCATGGGCTCGGGGGAGAATAAGCAGCACTTCTCCTCCCTGAGCCGCGAGGTCATCTCCAAGGGGCAGTCGAGGTACGCGAGCCTGTCAGGCTGGAACAAGGACTACGGCGTCGCCGCCTACGAGAAGGACCTGGCCGCCAAGGACTCGGCCGGTACCGACATGGTCACGCGCGTGTCCATGTACGACCCCCTGTACTACCTCACCCAGGACTCCAAGGGGCGGGGCAGCTCCACCATCGCCCCCGCCTGGCGCATCCGCACCGGCATCACCCAGGGCGACACGGCCTCCACCGTCGAGGTGAACCTCACCCTGGCGCTCCAGCAGGCCGGAGCCGGCAACGTCGACTTCGCCACCATCTGGGGGCAGGGACACACGATGGCCGAGCTGACCGGCACCGGCGAGGAGAACTTCATCGCCTGGGTGACCAAGCAGTCGGCCTCCTGAGCCCGGCAGGCTCCGGAACATCTCGGGGCGCTCCAGGGAATAACGACGGCGGTGGGGTGGTTGAGGACTCGGTTTACGCTCGTCCTCATGAATCGAGAAATCATGCTGACTGCTGCCATGGTCCTCGCTGTCCTGGCCTCCTCCCTCCACGTCCTCATCTTCTACATGGAGTCCATCGCCTGGGAGGGGCCCCTGGCCCGCAAGACCTTCGGGGGCACGCCCGAGGAGGCCAGGCCGCACGCCTTCTACGCCTTCAACCAGGGCTTCTACAACCTCTTCCTGGCTCTCCAGGCGCTGACCGGAGTCGCATTGGTGGCCCTGGGGCACGTGGGGGTCGGTGCAGCCCTCATCCTGGCCGGGACCGGAGCCATGCTGGCGGCTGCCGTGGTCTTGGCCCTGGCCTCGGCACCCCACCGCGGCGCAGCCGCCAAGCAGGGAATCCTCCCGCTGCTGGCCGTCTCCTACACCATCGCGGCACTGCTGGGTTGAGCCGACATGAGACACCGGGATGATGAATCGATGAGGCCGTGTCGCTGGCGGCCTGAGCGCCCAGTCATGCAGTGCAGGAATGGTGCGCACTGCTGCGGTGTTAAGTGGGAGAGGATCGTCGACTCCATCGACGTGTAGATGGTGAGCACCTGGGTGTTTGCTTTCAATCCTGCACCAATCATCTTGGGAAAAGCCAACACCTGGCAGATCGGCAGGTGTTGGCTGGTACGGTGGAGACACGCCATCGGGACGCGCCGCCAAAGGCCATGAGAGGACACCCGGCACCCGCAATGAGCAGCACCATTACCTTCGATGCCGTCACCAAGTCGTACCCGGCCGGAAAGGGCGCCGAATCAGGTTCCCCTGCCGTCGACTCCTTCTCGGCCCGTATCGAGGCCGGCACCACCACCGTCCTGCTGGGATCATCCGGCTGCGGCAAGACCACCCTGCTGCGCATGGTCAACCGCATGGTGGAGCCCTCCAGCGGCCGGGTCCTCATCGATGACCAGGACGTCGCCGCCCGCGACGCGGTGGCTCTACGTCGATCCATCGGCTACGTCATGCAGAACGCGGGGCTGCTGCCGCACCGGCGCGTCATCGACAACATCACCCTGGTCCCCAGTCTTCAAGGCGTAGGGCGCCATGAGTCCCGGCAGCGGGCGCTCGAGCTCATGGACATGCTGGGCCTTGACCGCGACCTGGCCGGGCGCTACCCCCACCAGCTCTCCGGCGGCCAGGCTCAGCGGGTCGGTGTGGCCCGGGCGCTGGCTGCCGACCCCGAGGTGCTCCTCATGGACGAGCCCTTCGGCGCCGTCGACCCGCTCGTGCGCCGCGACCTCCAGCGCGAGATGGTCCGCATCCAGGCCGAGCTGGGTAAGACCATCATCTTCGTCACCCACGACGTCGACGAGGCCCTGGCCCTGGGCGACGAGATCATCCTCCTGCGCGAAGGGGCCCAGGTCGCCCAGCGCGGCAGCGGCCCCCAGCTGCTGGCCGACCCGGCCGACGACTTCGTCGCCCGCTTCCTCGGCCTCGACGACGCCGCCCGCCAGCTTCGGCTCACGGACGTCGCCGAGTCCCGGATCGTCCTGGACCGGGCCGGCCGCGCCGTCGGGCGCCTGGCCGACGAAGTCTCCACGGAGGCGGAGGAGCGGGCATGAGCTGGGTCCTGGCCAATCTGCCCACCATCGCCGGGCACCTGCTGGCCCACCTTCTCCAGGCGGTTCCCGCGATCATCGCCTCCTTCGTCCTGGCGATCCCCATCGCCCGCCTGGCCCGCACCGCCCGCCCGTTGCGCGCCGTACTCGTGACCGGCTCCTCGCTGCTCTACGCCGTGCCGTCCCTCGCCCTGTTCGTCGTCCTCCCCATCATCCTGGCCACCGGCATCCGCGACCCGCTCAACGTCATCGTGGCCCTGACCCTCTACGGGCTGGCGCTCCTGGTGCCGGCCACCGCCGACGCGCTCGACGCCGTTGACGCCCGCGTCCTGGACGCCGCCACCGCCATGGGCATGGGGCGCCTGCGCTGCTTCCTCACCGTCGAGCTGCCGCTGGCGGGACCCGCCATCCTCACAGGCCTGCGCGTGGTGACGGTCTCGACGATCTCACTGACCACTGTCGGGGCGGTCCTCGGTGTGCGCAGTCTCGGCTGGCTATTCACCGACGGCTTCCAGCGCGGCATCACTGCGGAGATCGTTACCGGCCTGGTGGCCACCGCGGCCCTGGCACTCGTCCTGGACGGGCTCGTCCTCGCGCTGGGGCGACTGTGCCTGCCCTGGAACTGGAAGCGCGCCGAAGCCGGCGCAGCCGTCTCGCAGAACCAGGAGGGCACGGCGTGAGGTTCGTCCTGGCCGCACTGGCCTACATCGCCGATCCCACTCACTGGAGCGGGGCCATGGGGATCGGCCCACTGCTGGTCCAGCACGTCCTCTACTCCTTGGCCGGTGTCCTCATCGCCGCTCTTATCGGGGTCCCCGCCGGCTGGTGGGTGGGGCACACCGGACGCGGGCGCACCTGGGTGCAGCCGCTCAGCGGCGCGGCCCGCTCCCTGCCCACCCTCGGCCTCATCACGCTGTTCGGCCTCGTGCTCGGGGTCGGCCTGTGCGCCCCCATGATCGCCTTCGTCATCCTGGCCCTGCCCAGTGTCCTGGCCGGAGCCATGAGCGGGGTGCGGGCAGCCTCCACCATGGCCGTCGACGGCGCCCGGGCCAGCGGCATGAGCGAGCTGCAGGTGCTGGGCCGGGTCGAGATCCCCCTGGGGGCGCCGCTGCTCGTCGGCGGGCTGCGCTCGGCCAGCCTCCAGGTCATCTCCACCGCCACGCTGGCCTCCTATACCGGCGCCGGCGGGCTCGGCCGACTCATGTTCCTGGGCCTCAAGACCCAGGACTACGTCATGATGCTCGCCTCAGCGCTCCTGGTCATCGCCCTCGCCCTGGCCTCTGAGGCCGTCTTCGCCCTCATCCAATGGGGTGTCACGCCCCCAGGTGCCCGGCAGCACCGGAAGGAATCAGCATGACCGCACCGTCCAACCCGCGCCCCGGCAAGCAGCTGACGCGACGCGGCCTGCTGGTCGGCATCGGCACGACCACCGGCCTGCTCGCCCTGAGCGCCTGCTCCGACACCGACCCCTTCGCCGTCGACCAAGCCTCGGGGGGCTACTCCGGTGGCCCGATCATCATCGGCAGCCAGCAGTACTACTCCAACGAGATCATCGCCGAGCTCTACGCCCAGATGATGGAGAAGACGGGCCTGACCGTCACCCGCGAGTACCAGATCGGCCAGCGGGAGGTCTACCTGCCCGAGCTCGAGGCCGGCAAGATCCACGTCATCCCCGAGTACGGCGGCAACCTGCTGGAGTACTACAACAAGACCTCCGCCTCAGGCAGTCCCACCGCCGCGACCGCCTCCCGCACCGCCGGCGATACCGCCTCCATCCAGGACACCCTGCTGAGGATCCTGCCGCACTCGCTGACCGTTCTGAACCCGGCCGAGGCGACGGATCAGGACTCCCTGACCGTCACCAAGGCCACCGCCCAGGCCCACTCCCTGACCTCCATCGGCGACCTGGCCTCACTGGGGCGGCCCGTCACGATCGCCGCGAACTCGGAGTTCACCACTCGTCCCTACGGTCCCAAGGGCCTCAAGGCCGTCTACGGCGTCGACGCCTCCGTCACGCCGGTGGAGGACTCCGGCGGGCCTCTGACCGTCAAGGCCCTCACCGACGGCACCGTCGACGTCGCCGACATCTACTCCTCCGACCCCGCCATCGGGGTCAAGGACCTCGTCATCCTCTCCGACCCCCAGATGCTCATCCTCCCGCAGAACGTCACCCCGCTGGTTTCCGCCTCACTGCCGGCCATCGCTGCCACCGCCATCAACCGGGTCTCGGCCCTGCTGACCCCCGACGAGCTGCGCTCCCTCAACCAGCGCTCCACCGGCGAGAAGCTCAGCTCCAAGGTCATCGCCACCGACTGGCTCACCTCCAAGAAGCTGCTCTGAGCGACGAGAGGCCCGCGGCGCTCGGCGTGTCAGTGATGGCAGAGAGCGTGCGCGACGACAGCTAGTGATCTCTCGCATACAGTCACTCTCTTTCGGAAAGTGAGTGCTTGTGAGAGAGTTTGGTTGTTCGTTCAACACCTAACGCTCAAGGAGCCCTCATGTCCGTCCCCTCCATCTCCATCATCGGCGCCGGCAACATCGGATCAGCGGTCGCAGGTCTGGCAGTCAAGGCCGGTGCCAGCACTCAGGTCCTGGTGCGCGACACCTCCAAGGCCACCGGCCTGTCGGGTGCCGACGTCGCCGAGATCGGTTCGCCCCTGACCGGTGACATCGTCGTCCTCGCCCTGCCCTACGCCGCCATTGACGACGTCATCGCCACCTATGGTGCGCAGGCCTTCACCGGCAAGGTCGTTGTCGACCCGACCAACCCCCTTGACTTCACCACCCTCGACTCGCTCGTACCGGCCGGTAGCTCTGCGGCCGCCGAGCTCGCCGTGAGGCTCCCGGGCGCCCAGGTGGTCAAGGCCTTCAACACCGTCTTCGCCGCCGTCCTGGCGAGCGGCACCATCGGTGCTCGCCCGGCCACTGTCCTGGCCGCCTCCGACTCTGCGGAGGCCAAGACGAGCCTGCGCTCGTTCGTCGAGGCCGCCGGACTGACGTGGGCCGACGCCGGCGAGCTCAAGCGGGCGGAGCGTCTGGAGGCACTCGGGGCGCTGAACATCGCCCTGGGTGTCACGGAGCAGGTCGGTTGGACCGGAGGCCTCGCTGTCGTGTCTGAGTGAGGCTCAAGTAAGGCTCGGATAAGGCTCCCGGTTCGCAGGTAACCTGTCACCCATGCCCGTCGTCGGCCGCTCACACGTGTGAGCGGCCGACGACGGATCAGCGACCAAGCACACGAGGAGACACCGTGTCCGACACTGAGCAGCCGACCGGCACGCACAAGGCGGGGCAGATGGCGCCCAATCCCTATAGCCGCAGCTGCCCCTCACGTGGTCTGCTCAAGTCACTCGGCGACCTGTGGACCGTACTCGTCGTCGGGGCGCTTCACGAAGCCGGCCAGCCACAGCGCTTCAAGGAGATATCGACCCGTGTCGACGGTATCTCCACCAAGATGCTCACCCAGACCCTCAGGGGCCTTGAACGCGATGGACTCATCGAGCGCCATCAGTACCCGGAGATCCCGCCGCGAGTGACCTACGAGCTCACCGACTCAGGTAAGGGGCTGGCGGAGGCACTCGCTCACGTTGAGGCCTGGGCCACTGAGCACCTCGGCACAGTCAGCCAGGCCCGGGCGCGCTACGACGCCACCCACTGAGCATCCGCTCAAACGTTCGCCGAGGGCGTTTCGAGCGCGTCTAGAGGTGCCGCCAGGTCTCCACCCGCCAGCGCGCGTCCCCGGACACCGGGCGCCACCGGCCCTGCGGGTCGGAGAGGGCCGGGTCGATGGCCCACTGCTGAGTGCTGATCCCCGGTGCACGCACCAGCGCTGAGTCGGGCAGGCCGCGCTCACGGGCCCGCTCGCTGGCGTCCAGGTCCAGGACACTGACGACGAGCACATCGGGCAGGCCGTCAGCCAGAGCCTGCTCGTAGACGCTGCCGCCACCGATGACCCACAGGCGGGGGAGCCCTGCGGCATCCCCCTCACGAGGATCGTGCCCCAGCTCAGCGGCCAGGCCTCGCGCCGCCAGCGAGAGCCCCTCGCGCAGCGAGCCTGCGCGGATCGCCCCCTCGGCCCGCCAGGAGCGGTCACGGGTGAGAACCACGTTGCGCCGCCCGGGCAAGGGGCCTCCTAGCGACTCCCAGGTGGCGCGGCCCATAACCAGCCCGCAGCCCATGGTCGTGGCCTTGAAGTGGGCGAAGTCCGCCGGCACGCGCCACAGCATGCCGCCGTCGGCCCCCAGAACCCCGGTGACGTCCTGGGCCCAGATCATCCCCAGGCCGCTCATACCGCGACCGGGGCCTTGATCGTGGGGTGGTGCTCGTAGCCCTGGGAGGCGTCGATGTCGTCCATGTCGTAGGCGTCGATGGACTTGGCCCGCTCCAGACGCAGCGTGGGGAAAGGATGGGCGCTGGGCACCCGGGAGAGCTGGGTGCGAACCTGCTCGACGTGGTTGTCGTAGATGTGGCAGTCCCCGCCGGTCCAGATGAGCTCACCGGGCTCCAGGTCCGCCTGCTGGGCGAGCATATGGGTGAGCAGCGCATAGGAGGCGATGTTGAAGGGCACCCCCAGGAACAGGTCGGCGCTGCGCTGGTAGATCTGCAGGCTCAGACGGCCATCGGCCACATAGCACTGGAAGAAGGCGTGGCAGGGGGCCAGCGCCATGGAGCCCAGCTCGGAGACGTTCCAGGCCGACACCAGCATGCGTCGCGAGTCCGGGTCGGTGCGCAGCGTGTCGATGAGCCCGGCGATCTGGTCGATCGCGCCCCCGTCCCGGGTGGGCCAGGAACGCCACTGCGAGCCGTAGACCGGCCCCAGCTCACCGGAGTCATCGGCCCACTCGTCCCAGATGGTGATGCCCCGCTCCTGGAGCCAGCGCACGTTCGTCTCCCCGCGCAAGAACCACAGCAGCTCACCCTTGACGGCCTTCATGGCCACGAACTTCGTGGTGATGCGCGGGAAGCCGCGGCGCAGGTCGTAGCGCAGCTGGCGGGCGAAGAGTGAACGCGTCCCGGTGCCGGTACGGTCGGACTTCGCGGTCCCGTTGGCCTGGACATCGGCCAGGAGGTTCTCGTAGGCGACGTCGACGCCTGGCGGGGGGAGGAGCCCCATCTGCGCCAGCGCCGGGTACTGGGCGGCCGACGGCGACGGCTTGCTCTGGCTGCTGGCTGCGCTCATGCTTCGATCACCTCGACATGGGAGCTGTCGACGTAGCCGCCCACAGCGAGCTCGGGTCCCAGGGCCGCCTGCGCCCCCTCAATGACCTGATTGGCCAGCGCCCGGCCCCCCTTCCATCCGATGGCAGCCCCGATCCCGAAGGGGAGGAGACGCCCCAGCGCCAGTGCGCCGCCCTTGGCGGCCGAGTGCTTGGCCATCCGCTTGATGAGGCGGGCGTTGATCGACTTCACCGACGGCAGGGGCATCTGCATGAGCAGCTGAGCCGCCCAGAACATCGAGGACAGGCCCAGCTGGCCCTGAACCGCCTCGGAGCCCTCCTTTCCCAGGAGGGCGGAGAGGACCAGTGCCCGACGGCGCTCGGTGTCGACGACGTGGACCCCCTGGATCTCCGCGACAGTCAGGACGTAGGTGACGGCCGAGGCAATGAAGGCGGCGCTCTGGCCCACTGTCAGGGCGGCGGCCGCGCCCGTACCGATGGCCGGTATGGCCGCGGAGGCCCCGACCGCTCCCGATGACAGCCCCGCGTCCCTCCGGAAACGGGCACCGGCCATCTCGACGAGCTCGGCGGCGTCTGCCCCGGGACGGTCCCGGCGCATCCGTGCGACGCGCTCCTCGATGAGGGCGGCCGGGATGGCGATCGCCTTGTCGAGGGCGCGCTCCAGCGCGTTGGGGCGCCCAGATCGGGAGGTGTTCAACGGTGGTCTCCTTACCTGAGTGACACAGGGGGAATCGAGGAGAGCGGCCGGTTCAGCGGATGGGGCGCTGAGCGCTCAGTCCTCGTCGGGGTCGACGATCGTCGTCGTGTAGGAAGCGCCGTGCTCGATGGTGTGGCCCACCGTGCAGTGGCGGTCGACGGCGCCGGCGACCCGCTGGCTGAGCAGCTCGCGCTGCTCGGCGTCGAGCGAGGACAGGTCGGTGACAATCTCGACCTGAAAGGACTCGTAGCGCTCCTCGGCGTCGTTCTTGACGGTCGAGCAGCCCACGGTGGCCTCGAAGTCCTCGCCCAGGGCCTTGGCCAGACGGTGGTCGGCGGACAGGGTGTTGCAGGTGGCCAGGGCGATCTTCATCAGCTCACCGGGAGAGAACTCGCCCGGGCCCATACCGATGCGGACCTCGGCGCCCGAGGAGTTGCGACCGATGTACTGGCGGGTGCCCGCGCGCTCGGCCCACACGGCGTTAGGGGCGGAGGCGGCTGTGCTGGAAGTGCTCATGGCCTGATCGTGCCATGAAACCGGACGAGACTCGGCGGTGGAACCGGCGTACAGCCCCGTGCTGCGCCACTGGCGGACAGCGGCGCAGCACGGGAATAACAGCCCTGGGCGACGTATCGCACAGTCAGTGATCGAGGTGAGTGATCGAGGTGAGTGATCGAGGCGCGGATCAGTGCTCGGCGAGCCAGGCGGTGGCCCGGCTCTCCTCATCGGCGACGACGCGCCCCACCATGCCCATGGCCTTCTCCTCGATGGTCTTGCCGACCAGCGGCACAGTGACCTTGAGGTCGACGTCGACGGTGACGGTGGTGGCCTCACCGGCGGCGTCCGCGGCGGGGGCCATGGTGGAGGTGGCACTGACCCTGACCGGGGCGTTCTTGACCGTCACGTCATAGCCGCCGGAGCGAGAGCCGTCATCCTTCGGCTCGCCCCAGGACTCAGCCACGGAGAAGGACACCGCCGAGCGCACGAACCGTGAGGCGACCGAGGGCAGCTGGGAGGGCTGGATGCTCCCGGCGATGGTGGCCACGAAACCCTGACCGCGCTGGGCGACGTCCACCGAGGTGTTGTCGAGCCCGGCTCGCGAGACCCGCGCCTGTTGGTAGGCGGGATCGGCGAGCATCTGCGCAGTGCGTGCCGGAGTTGCAGGATAGGTGATGGTGATGATCTTCCTCATGGTGCGATCCTGTCATGTTTCGCCGGGCTGGGGCATGCTTCGACCGCGGAGGGGACCAGGAGCCGTGGCGCGGCCCGCTGGGTTGAGCACGGGACCACTCAGGTCCCGAACATGTGTCCTGCTTGGCAATTAGTCGGCTCAACGAGCCGGTTCCGCTCACTGCCGATAACCTTGAGAGGTGCCTAATCTTCTGCCCAGCGCCCTGAGAGACGCAGTCGACCTCGCCGAGGCCGACCTCGACTGGATCCACCAGCTGGTGGCCGACTGGCAGCTGATTGCGGACCTATCCACCTCTGACCTGGTCCTGTGGGTGCGTACCCGCGCGGGGCGTTTCATCGCCGCGGGCCACACCCGTCCCTCTGGTGGGACCACCGTCCACCTCGAGGACGTGATCGGGCGGCGCATGCCGGCCTCGCGCGAGGCCATGGCCATGGAGTCATTGTCCACCGCCCAGATCCAGGACGCCGCCGAGCCCTACTGGACCGGTACCGCCGCGGTCCAGGAGGAGTACATCCCGGTCGCTCACGCCGGCACGCCGATCGCCGTCGTGACTCGGGAGACCTCGGTGGGCGTCATCCGGGGCGGGCGCATCGTTGAGCGGGAGATGGAGGAGATCGCCGAGGTCCTGTGCCAGATGACCGCCTCGGGCGACTTCCCCATTCAGGACGCCGGCACCACGATCCGACACGGCACGCCGCGCGTGGCCGACGGCGTCCTGCGCCTGGACGAGGAGGGGCGGATCGTCTATGTCAGCCCCAACGGGCGCTCCTGCTTCCACCGCCTGGGGATCGAGGGCGAGCTGGAGGGGATCCTGCTGGCTGAGGCCGTCACCTCGATCATCCCCGCCCGTACCCCCGTCGATGAGACGCTGGCCGTGGTCCTCATGGGCAGGCAGGCCTGGCTCACCGAGGTCGAGGTCGGGGGAGTGTTCCTCTCCCTGCGCTCCATCCCGCTGACGCTCAAGGGGCGCCGCTCCGGCGCGGCGCTCCTGGTTCGTGACGTCACCGAGGTGCGTCGACGTGAGCAGGTCCTGCTCAACAAGGACGCCACCATTCGGGAGGTCCATCACCGGGTCAAGAACAACCTGCAGACCGTCTCGGCGCTGCTGCGCATGCAGGCCCGCCGCGCCTCGAACGAGGAGACCCGCCAGGCCCTGTCCGAGGCCGAGCGCCGGGTGACCACCATCGCCACCGTCCACGACGCCCTGAGCCACAACGTCAACGAGCACGTGGACTTCGATGAGGTCTTCTCCTCCATCCTGCGCATGGCCGCGGTCGTGGCCACGCCCACGGGTGAGGTCAGCACCAAGCTGGAGGGCTCCTTCGGAGTGGTCGATGCCGACACAGCGCAGGCGCTGGCCACGGTGCTGGCCGAGCTTGTGACCAACGCCGTCGAGCACGGCCTCGATGGCCGTGACGGCCGCGTGACAGTCACGGCCCACCGTGACGAGGGCCGGCTCGAGGTCCACGTGATGGACAACGGTGCGGGGCTGGCACCGGACACCCTCATGACCGGCCTGGGAACACGGATCGTCACCACGCTCGTGCGCGGGGAGCTGCGCGGGGTCATTGACTGGAAGCCTCTGAACGGAGGGGGCACTGACGTCGTCATTCACGCCCGCCTTAACCAGAGGGCTGCCAGGGCTGAGGCCTGACCTTTTGATGGCCGGCTGTTGACAACACCTGGATCAACAAAACGGTGTTCGCACGATTAACCGTGCGAACACCGCAGTGTCAAGAACTCGATCAGTTTTCAGGATGACCGGCGGGCCCGGGCCGCCCTGCGCTTGAGGGAACGGCGCTCGTCCTCGCTCATGCCTCCCCAGACGCCGGCATCCTGACCGTTCTCCAGCGCCCACTTCAGGCAGGTGTCCACCACCTCGCAACGGCCGCACACCTCTTTCGCCTTGGCGATCTGGGCGATGGCGGGACCGGTGTTTCCCACAGGGAAGAAGAGCTCCGGGTCAACGGTGAGACATGCGGCTTGGCTGCGCCAGTCCATAAGGGCCCCCTACAAGGTCATCGGTCATGCGGTTGGCGCCGGCCCAGCTTGTCAGGGAACGGCGGCCGCGTCCGAGAACAACTTTCACATGACGGGGGGCGGTGGGCAAGACCTCGATCATGAGACCTGTGCCGATACCCTGTCGTGATCCTCACAGGATGCTGAGGTGTTGAGATCACACCACTTTCCTTCATTGAGAATGCCTGTTAAACAGGGTATTCAATAGGGTGATCGTCGTCTTCAGGGCGGGGTAGCACGATCTGAATGGGCAGGCACGTTCCACGGTAGACGAGTGCTCCACGACCGGGCAGCGTCATCGCTCTGGGGTCGGTGACCGTCCGCAAGGAGATGCCGGCAGCCTGATCGGCAGGGCGCATACCGGGCCACAGCACGACGAGCGCCTCGCGCTCACGCATGGTGGAGATCGCGCCGCGGAAGGTCGTGGCGACCTTCTCCGTCGAGGCGGAGGCCAGGACCACCTCGGAGCGCGCTAGCGCAGCCTCCACCTGAGTAGCGGCGGTGACGTTCGCCAAGTCCAGGTCGTCGACGACGAGGGCGTCGGAGGCAAGCGCCTGAGCCAGTGCCCGCAGCGCCGTGGAGCGCCCCGAGCCGGGCGGCCCGGCGACCAGGACGCTGGTGCCGGCCGGAAGCCTGACCGGTGCGGCCGCGTCCCCTCCCACAGCCCAGGTGCCCTCCGGGACGTCCTCCCAGGTGAGCCGGGTCGGCAGCGGTTCGAGCCGCAGCGCGTGGCCACCGCCGCGCTCGGATCCGGAAACCGGGCAGTCCTCACGGAGCACGATCTGGCAGGCGGTCGTCGTCGCCCCGTCCAGGATGACGCCGCGCCCCGGGGCGCCGCCGGTGACCACCCCGCGTGGAAGACCGGCGAGAGCGGCCTGCGTGCCGGTGGCCGCACCGAGAACCAGCCTGAGCCCCATGGAACCGGTCCACCGGGCGGTGGAGGCGGCCAAGGGGGCGGTCAGCAGCAGGGGAGTGCCCGTCGCGGACGCAGTACGGATGACGGCCTCCAACAGGGCGTTGCCCTGGCCGGGGCCCAGCACCTCATCAATGGTCGGGATGAGAGCGTCGACGTTGTCGAGGCACAGCAGGTCTGCGCCGAGGTGCCCGCTGGCGGCGAGTCCCCATAGCCGGGCCAGGCGTCGCGGGTCCTCCGTACCGACCACCGTGCCCACCCCGGGGTGAGTGAAGAGCCTGCGCATGGGGGAGGTCTCGTCCGTGGCCTGGCCGTATGTGCCGGCGGCCGGGGGAGCGAAGCCGCACAGGTGCACCCCTCTGCCCGAGCCCAGTGCCGCCATCGCAGCCGAGGCGATGATGGTGGAACGCCCCGACCTCGGGGCCCCGAGGACCAGCAGTGGGCGCGTGACCCGCCAGTGCCACACCCCCAGGCTCTGCTGGCGAGGAAGATCGGTCACGGCCAGGAGAAGACGGTCGTCGTCGTGCCCGGACAGTGGTGCGTGGCCGGCCGGGTCCGCGGGGACCAGCGCCCCCTGCGTCCCCTCCTCAAGCTCCCCCGGTGCTCGGGGGCCTCGGAGCCGTCCCAGCTCGAGTGCCTCGGCCGCGCTGATCGAGGTGGGCAGGGCCGGCGCCCAAGGGCGCCACGGAGCGGCGTGCCCCTCGGCCGCGCGTGAGATAAGGTCGACGACCTCCTGAACCTCACGCGTCGAGCCGCACCAGGGGGCCTGAAGCACCTGACTGCCAGGACTGGGACAACCACTGGTCCCGTTGCTGGGGCCTGCCGGATCGAGGCCGCCGTCCTCGATGCTGCCGGCTCCACTGACCAGGACCCTGCCGGGATGATGACCGAGCCGGGCGGCCCCGTCGTGCCCCAGGACGTCCCTGGAGTCAGCGGCGTCGAGCACCCGCAGGCACACCCGCAAGGAGGTGTTGGCCCGAATCGCCGGGGACACAGCCCCCTGAGGACGCTGCGTAGCCAGAATGAGGTGGATCCCCAGGCTGCGCCCCTGGGCGGCGATACGCACCAGGGACTCCAGGACCTCGGCGTGCTCGCCGGCCAAGGTGGCGAACTCGTCCACCGCCACCACCAGATCGGGGACGACGACCTGCGGCGGCAGGCAGGAGAGGTCCTTGGCGCCGTGGGCGGCCAGGATCCGCTCGCGGCGGCGCACCTCGGCCTCCAAGGAGGACAGGGCGCGCTGGGTGCCAGCGGGATCCAGATCCGTCAGAACCCCCGCCGTGTGCGGCAGGCCGGCCAGAGGTCCGAAGGCGGCACCGCCCTTGTAATCGACGAGGACCAGGGTGAGGCGATCCGGCGCTCGGCTCAGCGCCAGCTGCACCAGCCACGAGATGAGCAGCTCGGACTTCCCTGAACCCGTTGTCCCGGCCAGCAGAGCGTGCGGGCCGTCCGCCACCAGGTCGGCACGCACCGGTCCTCGTGCTCCCACTCCGAGCACCGCCGACAGCGCCGGTGCGCCCCGATCCGAGGAGTGCGTCCGCTCCTCCCACCGCGCCCGCAGCTCGTGGGCGTCGAGGTCGTCCATGACAGCACTGAGGGGGACCAGATCGGGGACGCCATCGCCCTGGGACGACGCCCGGGGTGGTGACGTGATCCGGGAGCGGCTCAGGTGACAAACCGTCTCCCACCAGGTCGGTGAGAACGACGGCGCCCCGGCCGGAGCGGGCCGCGTGCGCAGCGCCTGGGGTGGGACCCCATCGTGCGAGCAGGTCACTATCTGCGCGCTGCGAGGATGCGCCTGCGGGCCCCAGGAGAGACGGACCCCCAGCCGGTCGCCTGCCTCCTCCCGGTCCTCACGCCCCACACCGCCCCGATCACCGGGGCGTTCATCCGACGGGGCACCCGGTGGGTCATCCAGCACGGTCACCCGGACCTCATCGCGGGCCAGAAGCTGGGCGCACCACCATCTGAGCGCACTGCCGGCTCCCTTGCCCACCAGGGCCAGGCTCTCGCCGTCGCAGAGCGACAGGACGCAGCGTCGTCGGCGTCCGGCACTCCAGGCGGCCAGGACCTCCTGGGCGCCGGAGACGGGCGTCGAGTCCTCGGCCGGGGAGTCCCGGACGGGTTGAGACATGCTGGAGCGCGCCGCGACGGCCAGCAGCATCGTGGCAGGGTCCGGCTCGCCGTGCCTCCAACCCGGCCGGCGTCCCCGGCGGCGCCGGCGAGCGCGCCATCGGGCTCCACCCGCACGCCCGGTGCGCCCGGCGCGCTGGGCTCTCCGTTGTTGCAGGAAGGGCACCAGGCGCATGATCGTCATCGCGACCATCGGCGCCACCATGACCATGCCCATCGCGCCCCGGCTCCCCGTCCTGAGCGCGATCACCGCCGAGCCGGCCATGACCAGGACGCAGACCAGTGAGCCCACCATCAACCATGCCGTTGACGAGGCCGACGTCGCAGGGGCCGCCACCACCAGGTCACAGGGGCGCCTGCGCAGCTCGAGCACGCTGTCTCCCAGCCGCAGGAGCGCCCCCTCCTTCAACCTCATCTCCCGGCGCGCACGCAGCCACATCCCCACGTGCCAGTAGCGGTAGGAGCCGTTGGCCGATCCGCAGTCCTGCGCCAGGACCCGGCCGCCGTGAAGCCGCAGACGCAGATGACGGCGGGAGACCAACGGGTCGCTGAGGACCTCGCCGCGTCCCAGGAGAGCGCCGTCCCTGACGGCCATCACCAGGCCGCGGTCAGGACCGTCCAGGACGGCAAGGTGCCACGGGCCGGCCAAGGCGGCCAGAGCCGCGTCCGCGGCCGCCTCACCCGCCGAGCGCCGGAACAACGAGGGCGAGACCTCTCCCGGCAGCAGCGAGTGGAGGTCCAGGACATCGGCGGTCGCGCTCATACCTCCAGAATCGCTGCTGGAGACCGTCACGTCGCCGTCGGGCAACCCCGGGTGTGGACAACCTCGCCGTTCGGGGATGCTCATGGTCACTGTGGACACGGGCGCAACCCGGTGTGAACCCGGTTGGGGGAAGATGGCCCCATGACTGACACCGATGCGTCCCGCGGCTCCGCTCCCGCCCCGGCCCCCTCCTCGGCACGTTCCGATCAGCGCGGCCCCGTGGATCTGAGCGCCATCCCCACCGCCGCCCGGGAACGCTGGAGCGAGCTGGTGCGTGACATCGAGGCCGCCCGCGACACCTACTACAACGCGATCGATGCCGAGAGCCCCCTGTCCGACGCCGACTACGACACCCTCTACCGGGAGCTGGAGGAACTGGAGGCGGCCCACCCCCTCCTGGCCCGAGCCGGATCACCGACCCGCTCCGTGGGCGGGCGCGCCGTCACCGACTTCGCCCCCGCCCCGCACCACGAGCGCATGTACTCCCTTCAGGACGTCTTCTCCCTCGACGAGGTCCAGGAGTGGGCCGAGCGCATGGTCACCGAGACCGGGGTCGGTGACGACGACCTCGCCATGACCGCCGAGGTCAAGATCGACGGCCTGGCCGTGGCCCTGACCTATGAGGACGGCATCCTCACCCGGGCCGCGACCCGCGGCGACGGCACCACTGGTGAAGACGTCACCGGCAACGTGCGCACCATCGCCTCGGTCCCCCTGGTCCTGGCCGGCGACGCCCACCCCTCCCTGCTCGAGGTGCGCGGCGAGGTCTACTTCCCCACCCAGGACTTCGAGGCCTTCAACGAGGAGCGCCGCACCCGCAACCTGCAGCGGCAGGCCGACGGCGCCCCCCTCCTGCAGGTCTTCGCCAACCCGCGCAACGCGGCAGCCGGCTCGCTGCGCCAGAAGAACCCCGCCGTCACCGCCTCCCGGCCCCTGGCGATGATCGCCCACGGGGTCGGCGCGATCACCCCCGCACCGGGGGAGGAGCTCCCCACCCGCCAGCACGAGTGGTACGAGCTGCTGGCCGGCTGGGGGCTGCCGGTGTCCCCCTACAACGCCGTGGTGAGGGGCCGCGCCGAGCGCGAGTCCTACATCGAGCGCTACGCCGCCCACCGCCACGACCTCATCCACGAGATCGACGGCATCGTCTTCAAGCTCGACGACCACTCCCTTCAGCGCCGCTTGGGCCACACCTCCCGGGTGCCCCGCTGGGCCACCGCCTACAAGTACCCGCCCGAGGAGGTCCGCACCCGGTTGCTGGACATCGCCGTCCAGGTCGGACGCACTGGCCGCGTCACGCCCTTCGGCATGATGGAGCCGGTCCTGGTCGCCGGCTCGACGGTGGCTCGCGCCACCCTCCACAACGCCACTGAGGTGGCCCGCAAGGGCGTGCGCATCGGGGACATGGTCATCGTGCGCAAGGCCGGCGACGTCATCCCCGAGATCCTGGGGCCGGTCGCCGACCTACGTGACGGCAGCGAGCGGGACTTCGTCATGCCGACGCACTGCCCGTCCTGCGGCACCGAGCTGGCACCGGCCAAGGACGGCGACGTCGACCTGCGCTGCCCCAACACCCGTTCCTGCCCCGCCCAGCTCACCGAACGGATCGCCCACATCGGCTCCCGGGGCGCCCTGGACGTCGAAGGGCTGGGAGATGAGGCCGCCGGCGCCCTCACCCAACCCGACGCTGGACGCCGCGAGGCCCTGACCGCGCTCGCGGCGGGGCGGAGCCTGGAGACCGAAGGTGGACGGCTCAGCCTTCCGCCCGGCGAGCTCGACTCCCTCCACGTCTCCCAGCGGGTGGAGGCCGTCGAGGAGCTCCTGAGGCAGGCGGGGATCACCGAGCAGACACCGGTGCTCACCGGCGAGGCCACCCTGTTCGACCTGACTGAGGACGACCTGCGCGAGGTCTTCGTCTGGCGCCCCGTCTCCCGTCGTGGGGTCCCCACCGGGGACTGGCGCCTGAGCCGCTTCTTCTGGACCAAGCAGACCTACGACGCCGACGGGCGGGTCAAGAAGGCGACGGTGCCGGGGAAGAACGCCACCGCCATGCTCTCCCAGCTCCGGCAGGCCCGCAGCCGCCCGCTGTGGCGCATCCTGGTGGCCCTGTCCGTGCGCCACGTTGGGCCGACTGCCGCCCGGGCCCTGGCGGCGCGATTCAGGTCCCTGGAGGCCCTGTGCCAGGCCGACGTCACCGAGCTGGCCGAGGTCGACGGCGTCGGACCCACCATCGCCGAGTCCTGGGCACGGTGGCGTGAGGTCGACTGGCACCGCGAGATCCTCAGCCGCTGGGAGTCCGCCGGGGTCCGTACCCGGGAGGAGGCCTCGGAGGAGCAGGAGGAGCCGGCGCGCACCCTGGAGGGCCTGACCGTCGTCGTCACCGGCTCCCTGGAGGGATTCACCCGAGACAGTGCCAAGGAGGCCATCGTCTCGCGCGGCGGCAAGGCCTCGGGGAGTGTCTCGAAGAAGACGAGCTTCGTCGTCGTGGGGGACAAGGCGGGTTCCAAGGAGACCAAGGCCCGAGAGCTGGGACTGACGATCCTCGACGAGGAGGGTTTCGTGGCGCTCCTGGATGGAGGACCCCAGGCGGTCTCCTGAGGGCTCACGACTGGGGCGGGGCACCTCCTTCGTCGGAAGAAGGTGCCCCGCCCCAGCTGCGACTTGGCTGATACTGGCCCTGATACCTGATACCTGATACCGGCTCAGTAGTGGCTCTGGACCACCGTGTTCGTGTCGGCCCAGTTGTAGATCCACTGCGCCTCGGAGACCGGCATATTGACGCAGCCGTGGGAACCGGAGTACCCGAAGCTGGAGCGCCACCCCGCACCATGGAAGGCGTAGCCGCTGTAGAAGTAGCTCACCCACGGGACGTCCTCGGCGACGTAGGGGGAGCCGTCGGCGTTCTCCCCCCGCATGGTCTGGGACTCGTACTGCAGGTAGACCTTGTAGGTGCCGGTCACCGTCGGGGTATCGGTGGCGCCGTCGACGATGGAGACCGGGCCGTGCACGACGGTCGCCCCCTCGTAGGCGGTCACCGTCTTGTTCGACAGGTTGAGGTCGACCCACTTCTCACCCGGGGCGGCCTGATAGGGCAGCTTCTCCGCGCCATTGGCGATGGTGCGCTCCTTCCACTCCGCCTTGACCGTTGTGGCCTCGAAGGAGCCGGAGTAGGCCTTGTTGCTGCCCAGGGACTGTGTGATCGCGGTGGACACCGCATCGGCGTTGTTAACGGTCTTGCCGTCCTTGGCCTCTGTCGGGGTGGAGACCACCTGACCACTGGCATTGACGTTGCGCTCGCCGGTGACGGGCTTGGAGCTGGCCTCCTCGGCCTGTGTCTTGACCCACTGGGAGACCTTCGCGGAGTCCACAGCGATGGTCGGGGCGGAGTCGGCCGAGTTGGTGACCTTGATCCACGAGGCCTTGTCCGTGTCCTCCGCCGTGTAGGAGTCCTCGCCCATGGTGATGGTGACGTCCTGGGAGACCCAGCTGTTGGCCTTGTCGGCAACCTTCTGGGCGTCGGAGTCGGAGACCTTCGGGTCGGCATTCGTGATCTTCAGCGAGATCGACGACGAGTCCAGGGACGTGGCGGCCTTCTGCGCTGCCTGAGCCAGGGCGTCGGCGTCCAGGGAGGAGCCCGTGGACGAGCTCGTGATGGTGAAGGAGGAGCCGTCATCGCCCAGGACCACGGTGGCGTTGTGCGCCTTGGCGCGGTCCTCGGGGATCAGGGAGGTGGCGTAGCTGCTCACCTTGGTCTTGTCAGTGGTGGAGACCACCGGGACCTCGCCCTTGCCCGGGGAGACCAGGGCGCGGAGCTTCTCGCCGAGTGTGTCGCCTCGAGCCATGACGGCGTCGGCGGTGGCCTGGGCGTCCACAGTGGTTCCCAGGTCCGCCAGGGAGGCGCTGGCGGTGACGTCCCCGGAGATGTCGACCTTGGTGCTCTTGGCGCGCTCCTCAATGGCGGCCACCACCTCCTGCCGGCTCTTGCCGGAGACGTCGGTGCCGGCCACGGTCGTGCCCGGCACGGCCCGGCCGTCGTAGTGCGCGGCGTAGGCGTAGCCTCCGGCACCGACGACGCCCAGCAGGATGAGCGCGGCGGCCGCGACCCCCAGGGGCCAACGGCGACGACGCCGCGGCTCGTCCGGGGACGACGGGGACGACTCAGCATCGGGGGACGTGAGCGCAGGGGAGAGCGCAGGGGAAACGGCCGTGCCCGGGTCGGCTGCGACGGGATGGTCGGCGCCGGCGGTGTCCTCGGTTCCCGAGGCGTCCTCGGTGCTCGGCTGATCACTCGGCTCGCTGCCGGAGCCCGGCTCTGAGGGCTCTGAGGTCACTGCCGGGACGACCGCCTCAATCTCCTCGGTGCTGCTCTGCTCCGCGCTCATACCGCTTGCGGCGGTGTTGGCGGAATGCGCGTGCGGTGCCGCGACTTTTGCAGCCGCCTGGAAGACGGACTGACGACGCACGCCTTCGGGCTGCCCGTAGGGCGTGCTGAGCACAGGGGTCTCGCTCTGTGAGGCTTCTCCCTGGTGCTGTGCACCAGTGGGGGAAGTGTTGCCGCTCATGCATCCTCATCCCTCGGCCACGGGCCCCGTGTGGGGAGGAACGTGGCCGAATCCAGTGGTCCATCCGACCTCCGGTGGTCCAAGGGCCTGGGTGGAGGTCTGATCCAAGGGCTAATCCTGGTCCGACCTGCGTCGACGCGGCAGTGCCGTCGCCGGCGGGGCGGTCCTCACCCTGGTGATCACCATGACATCCGTGAAACCACACGATGTCAATCATCTTCAGGGATGAGGCTCTGTGAGATCGCACGAATTCGGTGCCGGGTCAGTTTCGCCGGATTCCGAAGGCGCGGCGCCCACACCGCCTTCAGGGAAGAATGGTGTCGATGAGGGCCGGACCGCCCTGGCGCTCCTGCTTCGACGTGATGTCGACGTGATGCGGCCGCAGACCGGCTCAGCCCGGCTAGACTCCACACCATGTCTGCTATTTCCACTGATGAGGTCGCACGGGTTGCGGCGCTGGCTCGGGTCGCCCTGAGCGATGAGGAGGTGACGCGCCTGGCCGGAGAGCTGGACGCGGTCGCCTCCTCCTTCGCCCGGGTCACGAGCGTGGTCACGCCCGACCTGCCGGCGACCTCCCACCCCGTGCCCCTGACCAACGTGCTGCGTGAGGACGTTGCCGGCCCCACGCTCGACGTCGACGAGCTCCTGGCCGGTGCGCCGGCCTGCGAGGACTCCATGTTCCTCGTTCCTCAGATCCTGGGGGAGGACTCCGCCTCATGAGCGCTCACAGCACCAACGCCCTGGCCGGCCTCATCAGGAGCAGTGCCGCCGAGCAGGCCGCGGCCCTGGCGGCGGGGGAGGTCTCCTCTCACGAGCTCACCCAGGCCCATCTTGACCGCATCGCCGCTGTCGACGGCGCCGTGGGGGCCTTCCTCAACGTCGATGCCGAGTGCGCCCTGAGCCAGGCCGACGCAGCTGACGCCGCCCGCAAGGAGGGCCAGACGACCAGCGAGCTGACCGGTGTGCCGGTGGCCGTCAAGGACCTCATCGCCACCCGTGGCCAGGTCACGACCGCCGCCTCACGGATGCTCGAGGGGTGGGTACCGCCCTATGACGCCACCCTTGTGCGTAACCTGCGCGCCGCCCGCACCCCGATCCTGGGCAAGACCAATCTCGACGAGTTCGCCATGGGCGGCTCCACCGAGCACTCGGCCTTCGGCCGCACCGCCAACCCCTGGGACCTGGGCCGCATCCCCGGAGGATCCTCGGGTGGCTCGGCCGCCGCCGTCGGCGCCTACGAGGCTCCCGTGGCCGTGGGCACCGACACCGGAGGCTCGATCCGCCAGCCTGCGGCCGTCACCGGCACGGTCGGCGTCAAGCCGACCTACGGCACGGTCTCGCGCTTCGGCGTCATCGCTATGGCCTCCTCCCTCGACACGCCCGGCCCCATGGCCCGCACGGTGCTGGACACCGCTCTGCTGCACGACGTCATCGCCTCCCACGACCCGCTGGACTCGACGTCCTTGCCGGACGCGCCGCGCGGCATGGCCGCCGTGGTCCGGGCCGCGCAGGAGGGACGGGACCTGACGGGACTGCGGGTCGGCGTCATCTCCGAGCTCGACGGCGGAGAGGGCTACCACGACGGCGTCGTGGTCTCCTTCCACGCCGCCCTGGAGCTGCTCGAGGCGGCCGGAGCGCAGGTGGAGACCGTCTCCCTGCCGCACCTGGAGTACGCCCTGGACGCCTACTACCTCATCATGCCCGCCGAGGCCTCCTCCAACCTGGCCCGCTACGACGGGATGCGCTACGGCCTGCGCGTCGAGCCGACGTCGGGACCCGTCACCGCCGAGACCGTCATGGCGGCCACCCGAGGGGCGGGCTTCGGCGACGAGGTCAAGCGCCGCATCATCCTGGGCACCCACGTGCTGTCGGCCGGCTACTACGACGCCTACTACGGCTCGGCCCAGAAGGTGCGCACTCTCGTGCAGCGCGACTTCGCCGCCGCCTGGGACAAGGCGGACATCCTTGTCTCGCCCACCGCTCCGGTGACGGCCTACCGCTTCGGTGAGAAGGACGACCCGCTGGCGATGTACAAGCTGGACGTGACCACGATCCCGGCCAACCTCGCAGGGGTGCCCGGTATGAGCCTGCCCTCGGGCCTGAGCGATGACGGGCTTCCGGTGGGCTTCCAGATACTGGCGCCGCAGAGGGCCGATGACCGCCTGTACCGCGTGGGCGCTGTCTTGGAGGCCGCGCTGGAGGAGACATGGGGGGCGCCGCTGCTGTCGCGTGCGCCCGAGCTGGAGGAGACACGATGAGTGACACGCTGATGGACTTCGACGAGGCCGTTCGTCGCTACGACCCGGTCCTGGGACTTGAGGTGCACGTCGAGCTGGGGACCGCCACCAAGATGTTCGACGCCGCCCCCAACGTCTTCGGCGCTCAGCCCAACACGATGGTGACCCCCACGTCGGTGGGGCTTCCCGGTGCGCTGCCGGTGGTCAATGCCCGCGGTGTGGAGTACGCCATCCGCATCGGCCTGGCCCTGGGCTGCGAGATCGCGCAGTCCTGCCGCTTCGCCCGGAAGAACTACTTCTACCCGGACCTGGCCAAGGACTTCCAGACCTCCCAGTCCGATGAGCCCATCGCCTACGACGGCGCCCTGGAGATCGAGATGGAGGACGGCTCCTTCTTCACCATCCCGATCGAGCGGGCCCACATGGAGGAGGACGCCGGCAAGAACACCCACATCGGAGGCGCCGACGGCCGCATCGAGGGCGCCAGCCACTCCCTGGTGGACTACAACCGCGCCGGTGTGCCGCTGGTGGAGATCGTCACCCGCCCCATCGAGGGCGCCGGCGCCAGGGCGCCTCAGGTCGCCGCCGCCTACGTGCGCACCCTGCGCGACATCTTCCGAGCCCTGGGGGTCTCCGAGGCGCGCATGGAGCGCGGCAACGTGCGCGCCGACGTCAACGTCTCCCTACGCGAGTCGCCCGATGCGCCGCTGGGCACCCGCACCGAGACCAAGAACGTCAACACCTTCCGTGGGATCGAGCAGGTCGTCCGTTACGAGATCCAACGTCAGGCCGCCATCCTGGCCGCCGGGGGAGAGGTGCTTCAGGAGACCCGTCACGGCCAGGCCGACGGCACCACTCGCGCCGGTCGCGTCAAGTCCGACGCCGACGACTACCGCTACTTCCCCGAGCCGGACCTCGTGCCGGTGGCGCCCAGCCGCGAATGGGTCGAGGAGATCCGTGCGGGGCTGCCCGAGATGCCTGCGGCCAAGCGCCGTCGCCTCAAGGCCGAGTGGGCTCTGAGCGACACCGAGATGCGCGACGTCGTCAACGCTGGGGCGCTCGATCTCATCGAGGCCACCGCGGCAGCAGGAATCACCGGTCAGGCTGCCCGCAAGTGGTGGATGGGCGAGCTCTCCCGCAGGGCCAAGGAGCAGGAGACCGCCCTGGAGGACATGGCCGTCACGCCCGAGCAGATCGCCGAGCTGCAAGGGCTGGTGGACTGCGGGCGCCTGACCGACAAGCTCGCTCGCCAGGTTCTCGAGGGGGTCCTGGCCGGAGAGGGTGATCCTGAGGCCGTGGCCGCCGCTCGCGGGCTCGAGGTCGTCTCCGACGACTCCGCGCTGCTGGCCGCCGTGGACGAGGCCCTGGCCGCCAACCCGGACGTGGCCGACAAGATCCGCGGCGGTAAGGTCCAGGCGGCCGGCGCCATCGTCGGAGCCGTCATGAAGGCGACCCGCGGCCAGGCCGACGCCAAGCGGGTGCGTGAGCTCGTCATGGAGCGCGTGCAGGGCTGAGGCGAGTCTTCTCGCCACTGGTCTGCTGAATCCCCCCGCGCGTTGTCCTCCCGTATCGAGGGCGGCTCGGAACGGTCCGGCCCGTCACCGCTGCACCCAGCCAGCGGTGACGGGCCGGACTGTTTGTTGCCGGCAGCTGCCCGGAGCCTCCTCGGCGGCTCGCGTCAGTGATGGTGGGCTTGCGCACAGGGTGAGATTGCTTGCGAAAGCCGCTGCGAATCTCAGTATCTGATCACAACGGGACCGTTATCCGAGTGGCTGGCGGCCGGTGGGGGTTAGGCTCAGAGCACTTGTCTCAAGTCCCGCCTGCCCCACGAGGAGTGCCCATGGTTCAGCCCAGTCCCAGTTACACCGTCGCCCTGTATCTCGAGGTGCCCGCCTCCCAGAAGGCGGTGGCCCGCCTGGTCGACACCGCCACTGCGACTGGCGCCATCGTCACTGGTGTCGATGTGGCCGACGCCGATGGTGACAAGCTCACCGTCAACCTGACCGCCGACACCCGCGACTCCAAGCACCGCAACGAGCTGGTCGCCAAGCTGGAGGAGATCGACGGCGTCGTCGTCCGCAATGTCGGTGACTCGACCTTCCTGACTCACGTCGGGGGCAAGATCGAGGTGACCGGCAAGTACCCGATCCACAACCGTCGTGACCTGGCCCGCGTCTACACCCCCGGTGTGGCCCGCGTCTGCAAGGCCATCTACGACCACCCCGAGCGCGCTCGGATGCTCACCATCAAGAAGAACACCGTCGCCGTCGTCACCGATGGGACCGCGGTCCTGGGCCTGGGGGACATCGGACCGTCGGCCGCCATGCCTGTCATGGAGGGCAAGGCCGTCCTGTTCAAGCAGTTCGGCAACGTGGACGCCTGGCCGGTGGCTCTGGACACGAAGGATCCCGAGGAGATCATCTCCATCGTCAAGGCCATTGCCCCGGCTTACGGGGGCATCAACCTGGAGGACATCGCGGCCCCCAAGTGCTTCGACATCGAGGCCCGTTTGCGCGAGGAGCTCGATATCCCCGTCTTCCACGACGACCAGCACGGCACCGCCATCGTGACCCTGGCGGCCCTCATCAACGCTCTGAAGATCGTGGGTAAGAAGATCGAGGACGTGCGCATTGTCCTGTCTGGTGTCGGCGCGGCTGGCAGCGCCATTGCCAAGCTGCTCATGGCGCACGGAGCCACGGACATCGTCGGTTACGGACGCAGCGGGGCTCTGTCCTCGGCGAACACTGAGGGAATGAACGAGCACCGCAAGTGGCTGGCGGAGAACACCAACCCGCGTCAGGTGACCGGTTCCCTCAAGGAGGGCCTCAGGGGGGCTGACGTCTTCATCGGTGTCTCCTCGGGCAACCTGCTCGAGCCCGAGGACCTGGAGGTCATGAACGACGGCGCCATCGTCTTCGCCATGGCCAACCCGATCCCGGAGGTCGACCCGATCCGTGCCGCCGACTACGCCGCCGTGGTGGCGACCGGACGCTCGGACTTCCCCAACCAGATCAACAATGTGCTGGCCTTCCCTGGCCTCTTCCGCGGCCTGCTGGACACCGGCATCACCGACATCTCCACCGAGCTGCTTCGGGCCGCCTCCACCGGTATCGCCTCGGTGATCGCCGACGACGAGATCAGCCCCGTGTACATCATCCCCGGTGCCTTCGACACTCGGGTCGCCGACGCCGTGGCCAAGGCGGTCCGCAAGTTCGCTGAGGCGGAGTGAGGGCTGTTACGTTCCATATGACGCGGCAAGGGGCGTGAGACACCCGCAGGTGTCTCACGCC
>NZ_KV810992.1:0-639 GCF_001812965.1 Actinomyces sp. HMSC075C01 | reverse complement strand
TGAGACACCCGCAGGTGTCTCACGCCCCTTGCCGTGCTCAGTACATGGCCTGAGCTCGCTCGTCAGTCAAGACGGCGTCGGCGGCATCAGCGCAGCCAGGAGTCGCCGACCAGACGAGACCACCAGGTGCCCAGCCCCAGGGTGTCGCCGGCCCGAGTCAGGGCGAACAGGATGGCGGACAAGGTCAGAACCCGGTGGAGATCGACCAAGGGGTTGGTCGCGGCGTTCTCGGTACCTCCGGTTCCGATGGGCCACATGGCCAGATACAACGAGACCATGAGTGCTTGCGTCGGGCTGGTCGGTGGACACTGACGACTGACGAACGGCGGGGTGTTGCTGCCGCACATGCGGGCGGTTACCGAAAGTGTTGGAATGCCGCCGAAAAGTAGGTGTGTCCTGGATCATGGGCTCCCGGTTTGACGTCCGTGGGGTGGACCTGCCTAAAGTACAGCCCGCTGCCGAACGGGCCGGGCCTAGTTCAAGGCCTTCCGGTAGCGGATCTGCTACGGCGGAACGTCGATCGGTGTGACCGAGAGCAATGCTCATGAGGTTGACGCTGAACCGGCAAATGTTCTAAAGTAGCGGAGTTGCTCGCCAGAGCGAGGTTAAGTCGGAAGACTTGATCGAGCCCCGGCTGGG
>NZ_KV810991.1:0-12170 GCF_001812965.1 Actinomyces sp. HMSC075C01 | reverse complement strand
CGCGACAAGACCACCCACCAGGTAGCCGATCGTGAAGGACCACAGGTACCCCTCCACACCCAAGTGCGCACGAAACAGGAGCAGGTAGGTAGACACCACCATGGCCAGCGCATTGATCAGCCCATAGACCACGAAGCGGCGCACGTGGCCCATTCCGCGGGCGAGCTGAGTCGTGGCCTTGAAGACGCACACCGAGCAGAACAGGACGAAGAAGGACCCCGCGTGCTCCATACCCCACACGACACTGCCCAGGGCGCACAGCACCCCAGTGCACACGATGCCCCCACCCAGGACCACCAGGGAGCCGGCGAAGAGCTCGTCCTTGCGAACGTCGTCGTCGATGGAGAACCGGTAGAGGGCCTCCACCACACCGAGCGAGAGCAACGGCAGCACGATCTCGATCGCACTGTTGAGCAGCTCAGCCGTCCCGTACTCACCAGCAGTCAGCGCAGTGGTGTACAGGGGCATGAGGACCAGGGAGACCGCCTTAACCGCTAGACCCCCCAGGGCGAACACCAAAGTATTGCCCAGCAGGAAAGCAACACGCCCCTTATGACTCGCCGACACCGAACTGCACCTTCCAGGCCTCGATACCGATGGTCTCATCACCCATGTTGGGTGAACCGATAGAGGCACCCCGCCGCAGAGCCCATGTCATGCAGCCTTCTCCCTGATGATCCTGGCCGGAACTCCCGTGACCGTCGCGCCAGCAGGGACATCGTGGATCACAACGGCACCCGCCCCGATCATCGCGCCATCCCCAACAGTGATCGGCCCGAGAATCGTCGCTCCACAGCCCACGACAACATCCTTGCCTAACACGGGAACTGTCTCGATGCCCTTACGACCACCGATGGTCACCCCGTGCCCGATGTGACAGTCCGTACCGATCACGGCCCGAGGGTGGATCACGACGCCCAGGGCATGGTGCGGGAAGTCTGTGTTCTCGCCGATGCGGGCAGCATACGGAACGTCGCAGGCGAACACCGCGCGCATAGCTCCGCGGATGAGGTATGCGGCGGGCGCAAGATGATGGCGCGAGAGCCACCGAGCGGCCGAGTATGAGACGTAGACAGGATCCATTACGGGAGCCCTTCCTCGAGGAACGTGCGGTAGGGGAACAGGTGGTACCACTCGGGGCGGTACAGGAAGAAGATCGTGGTGGCCGCAAAGGCGATGACGACGAGCAGGGCACTGACGTAGGAGCTCTCGGGCCGCTCGCCATGCGCCGCGAGGTTGGCCAGTCCGACGGCGAAGGGCAGGGTCAGGTACATCTCGAGACGGTCCAGGAGATTGAATCCGAGTGCGATCACGACCATGGCGACATCCGCTACCGCCAGGGCCAGGAGGATGCGGGTGCGCCCGGAGGGGTCGGCCTCCACCGAGGCGTTCCAGCCGCAGGTCGCTGCCAGGAGCAGGAGGATGATGCGGGTGATGATCAGCAGGACCGTGGCCGAGCGGACGCCTCCGTCTGCGTAGTCGCTGTGCAGGTAGTGACCGTAGTAGGCCGAGGAGATCAGCAGCCAGGTCAGGAGCCAGCTCAGCGAGAACATGACGATGCCGATGAGGGCGCCCCACTTGAACCAGTCCCCGAAGGTACTCAGCCTCATATACGGAATGAGGTAGACGACGAGCAGCAGCAGCACACTGACATGGAACTGCGAGGCGAGAACAACGAGAAGCACGTAACGCACCAGCTTGCGCTCCATGAGCGCGGGGACGGCCAGCAGGAAGATCGCCACCGCGATGCCCTGACGCACAGCGAGCATGAGGTCGTAGAAGACGGACATACCGAAGGCGAAGAGAACTGCCAGGGAGTAGCTGGCGGCATACCGCTTGATGAACAGGACCACTGAGCCGTAGACGAAGACCGAGGTGATGAGCAGCAGGATATTGAAATCCTGCGTGAGGCGGCTGACCAGGTAGTTGACCAAGACGTAGCCGTACTCGAAGCGGCTGACGCTCAGGGCCTCCTGGAAGCTGTCCGTGGCGGCGATCGCCTTGAAGACGCGGTGATACTCGACCGTGTCGTTGCCGACGCTGACGGCTCTGAAGGTGGAGAAGGCCGTGAAAGCAACGAAAGTGATACCCAGGAGGATCGGAGAACCGCGGCGCCCCGCATTGCCTCGCAGTCCCAGCAGAGCCGCGGGAAGGAGCAGAGTGGCGAACAGTGCGAAGTGGATCCACATACTGCTGTCTCACCGCCCGGCCAGGTCCCGGTACCGGTGAGCGAGCCGGCCGGCCTCACGCGTGATATCAAAGCCTGCGGTGCGCGTCAGGCTTGCGCCCTGACCCCTGCGTCCCAGGTCCCGCCCCAGGTCGATCGCCTGCGCCACCCGGGTGGCCCACCGGTCCGGCGTAGCCTCCAACGGTAGGAACTCGCAGTGCCCGATCGCGACCTCGTCGGGCACGCGGTCCGAGCAGACCATGGGCAGCCCCGCGCACTGAGCCTCGACTCCCACCATGGGCAGCCCCTCGAAGAGCGAGGGCAGGACCAGCGCATCCATGGCCTGGTAGAGCTCGGGAACATCCTTACGGTCCCCCAGGAACAGGACGTGGTCGGCCAGTCCTCCGTCGGCCGCACGCTCCTCGATCCCCGGGCGCAGGGCCCCGTCTCCGACAAGCACGAGGCGCGCCCCAGGTCTGAGGCGGAGCAGCTCGCCGAAGACGTCAAGAAGGAACCGGTGGTTCTTCTCCTCACTGAAGCGTCCCACGTGCCCCACTACCGGGCCGTCCCCCAGACCGAGCGCACGCCGGGCCTTGACGCGGGCCTGGTGATCGAAGCGGTAGGTACCCACGTCGATGGCGTTGGGGAGCACCTCGAAACGGCTACGGCGGAACATGAACTCACCGGCAGCCCGGGAGCAGGCCAGGCGCGCATCCGAGTAGGCACCAATATTGCGGCACACGATCCAGTTGCGCACGCTCTTGAGACGGGAGTCGGAGTAGGCGGTCGAGTGGGAGTGGACGGCGAAGGCACGTACCCCGCGGCGATGAGCCACCGGATAGAGGAAGCGCGAGAGGATGGGGTCATGGAGGTGCACTACGGGGTACTGCCCCGCATGCTGCTCCAGCAACTGCCCCAGGGATGAACGGATGCGCCCGATGCGGTTCCCGGCGTCGATGACATAGCAGCGTCCGCCCAGCGACTCGATCTCCTCACGGTGGGTCTCGTCGGGTGTGGCGTAGCAGAAGAAGTCGAGCACCACCTGCGAACGGTCCATGTGCCTGAGGTAGTTCATGAGCATGCTCATGACACCGGAACGCTGGGAGATTGATGAGTTGATCTGCAAGACCCTTAGAGGTCCGCCCCCAGAATCCTGCGGGGTCGATGACTGTTCCTGACTCATTGCCGGCCTCCCTCCGTCGGCCCCGGGCCGGTCCGGGGAACTGCTCGTCCTGCTAACGCCCGTCCTCATTTCATCTTGAGGGTCTTAATGAGGACCCACACGCCGATGTGGAAGACGGAGCGGGGGATGCTGAGATGCTCGATGTCGCGGTAGAGCATCCAGTGGTACTTGACCAGGCTCCGCTTGTTGGCCGACACCGATCCCGAGCGCAGCCGGTACCTCATGAGCACGACCGGCATCCCCCAGATGTAGGGCTCGGTGCGGAGCATGCGCAGCCACAGGGCGTCGTCGTTGCGCTTGCGGATGTTGGGCACCTCGAACTTGCCCAGGCGCGCCACGTCGTACATGACGGTGGAGTTGCCCACCGGGCAGTCCAGGAGCAGGCGGTTGTAGCTGATCCTGGTCGGGCTGCGCACGATCCTGCCGGTGGGCACGCCCTGCTCGTCGATCTGGGCGTAGGCGGTGCAGGACATGGCCACGCCGCGCGAGGTCATGAAGTTGATCTGGCGCCTGAGCTTGTCGGGGTGCCACAGGTCGTCGGAGTCCAGGAAGGCCATGTAGCGCCCCTGGGCCAGCTCCATCGCCCGGTTGCGGGCCATGGCGGCGCCGCTGTTGGTCTCCAGGCGCACGTACCGGATCCGCGGGTCGTCCTTGGCCAGGGCCCCGACCACGTCGGCGGTGTCGTCGGTGGAGCAGTCGTCGACGACGAGCAGCTCCCAGCGGGGGTGGGTCTGGGCCTGGACGGTGGCGATGGTCTCGGCAATGAAGGCGCCGCAGTTGTAGGTCGGCATGATGATGGAGACCAGGTCGGAATCCGGTTCGCGATTGTGCTCGGTGCCTGCTGTCATGCTTACTCCTTAGGTATCGTCGTTGCGCGTCTCATGTGGCCACCGCCAGGACGGTCCTCAGTGCGATCGACAGTTCCCGCCCGATACTGAAGTTCTGCACGTCGCGCAGGTTAAGGCGCATCTTGGCCGGAAGGACCTGGGTGAGGTAGGCATCCTGGCCCGGCGGGGCGGCGGCCAGGATCTCAGCCTCGTCCTTGAACTCGATGGAGGCCGTGGAGGTGACCCCGGCCGGCAGCAGCAAGGTGGCCCGCATCTGTGGGGTGTACTGCCTGACGTACTCGGGCACCTCCGGCCTGGTCCCCACGAAGCTCATCGTGCCGCGCAGGATGTCGATGAGCTGACTGATCTCATCGAGCCGGTACCGGCGCAGTACCGCACCGACCTTCGTGACCCGGGGGTCGTTGCCCCGGGTGATCTGGTCACCGGGGTCTGCCGGCCGGTGCGTCATGGTGCGGAACTTGACGATCCGGAACTCGCGTCCGAACTGGGTGACCCGCCGTTGGCGGAAGAACACCGGCCCGGGCGAGTCCAGCCTGATGAGGGCCGCCAGGATGACGAACAGCCACCCGAGCAGCACTATCAGGATCGTCGCTCCGACGACGTCGAGCAGACGCTTGAGCCGCAGCTGGACTCCGCGCCGGGACAGCACCTCGTAGTAGGGGCGGACCTCCTCGGTCCGCAGGGAGGCTGGCAGCTCCTCCCAGGGCGGCATCCTCATGATCGGCCCATCGCCGCGAGCGTCTCGAGCGCGCAGCTGATGACGTAGTCGACCTGCTCGTCGGTCAATGAGGTGTGCAGAGGCAGGCTCACTTCGTTGGCATAGAGGGCGTAGGCCCGTGGGAAGTCCTCAATGGTGAAGCCGAGGTTCCGGTAGGCGCTCAGCAGGGGCAGCGGCTTGTAGTGGACGTTGCAGGCCACGTCCGCACTCGCCATGCGCTCGATGAACTCATTGCGCGCCTCCTCCCCCAGGCCCAGCAGGTTCGCCAGGTAGAGGTGCCCGGAGGAGACGCTCCCCTCCTCATAGTGCCGTAGCGATGTCACGCCCGCCGGCGCCAGAGCCTGGTCGTAGCGGGTGATGATCTGGCGCCGTCGCTCGAGCATCGAGTCGTAGCGGGTCATCTGCGCCAGGCCGATCGCGGCGCACACATCGGTCATGTTGCACTTGTAGGCAGGGCTGACGACGTCGTACTCCCAGGCCCCCAGGCGGGTCTTGGACAGGGCGTCCTTGCTCTGCCCGTGCAGGGACAGCAGCATGTACTGGCGGTAGAGCTCCTCGTCCAGGTCCAGCTCCGGCCTCCACGTGACGGCCCCGCCTTCGGCGGTGGTCAGGTTCTTCACGGCGTGGAAGCTGAAGGTGGTGAAGTCGGCGGCACTGCCCGAGGGCGTGCCGTCGCGCCGGGCACCGAAGCTGTGGGCGCCGTCGGCGACAAGGGCGACGCGGCCCAGCGCCTCCTGGACCGGCCCTGCCGGGGTGAAGAGGTGGCTATGGCTGTCGACGACCGCGCGCAGGACCGGGTAGTCACACATACGTCCACCGACGTCGACCGGGATGACGGCCTTGGTCCGCGGGGTGATGGCGGACTCCAGGACCCGGGGGTCCAGCCCGTAACCGCCGTCGGCGTCACCGGCATCGACGATCACCGGGGTGGCGCCCACGTGCACGATCGGGGAGGCCGAGGCCGTGTAGGTGTAGGCCGGGACAATGACCTCGTCTCCGGGACCGATGCCCAGGACTCGAAGGGTCAGCTCCAACGAGGCCGTTGCGGAGTTCAGGCAGGCAGCCCGGGCGGTTCCGCAGCGCTGCGCCACCTGTTTCTCCAGGCTCTTGGTGCGCGGCCCCGTGGTGATCCAGCCCGATCGCAGCGCATCCACCACTTCCCGGCACTCGGCATCGGTGATGTCTGGGGGTGAGAAATCGACGCGCATCATCCTGCTCTCCTCATCGTCGGCGACGTAGTTGAATCGTGGTCAAAGCGCGGTTGGTAGGTGGGCACCGCGCGAGCGAGCTCCCGCTTGATCTCGTCATTCCCCTCGGGAAGGCATCGCTTCAGCCGAGCGATCGTGTCCTCCACCTCCTGCATGGTGGGCGGCGACGCCGTGGAGACGAGGATGGACTTGTTCTCGGTGGGATGCAGGTCCTCTCCGTCCATCCGCAGCTCCTCATAGAGCTTCTCGCCCGGCCGCAGCCCGGTGAACACCACCTCGATGTCACGTCCGACCCGCAGGCCCGAGAGCTTGATGAGATTGACGGCAAGGTCGTAGATCCGCACGGACTGCCCCATCTCCAGGATGAAGATCTCTCCGGCCCGAGACATCGAGCCTGCGGTGATGACCAGCTGGGCCGCCTCCGGGATCGTCATGAAGTAGCGGGTCATGTCCTTGTGCGTCACGGTCAGTGGCCCGCCTGATCGCAGCTGCCGCTTGAACAGCGGGATGACGGAGCCATGGCTGCCGAGGACGTTGCCGAAGCGCACGGCGGCGAAGACGGTGGTACGACTGGTGCTGGCCAGGGCCTGAACCTCCAGCTCACACAGCCTCTTGGTCGCCCCCATCACATTGGTCGGGTTCACGGCCTTGTCCGTGGAGACCAGGATGAAGTGGCTGCAGCCGAGCTCCTCAGACAGACGGCACACCATCCAGGTGCCCAGCACATTGTTCTCCACCGCCTCACGGGCGTTGTCCTCCATGAGAGGGACGTGCTTGTGCGCCGCCGCGTGGAAGACGACCTTGGGCCGGTAACGCTCGAAGCAGTCTCGGACAATCCGCTCATTGGTCACCGAGCCGATGACGACCGACAGGGACACCCCTCGCTCAGCGGCCTTGGACTGCATCTCGTGGAACAGCTCGTAGGCTGTGTTCTCATAGACGTCGAAGATGACGATCTGGCGAGGTTGGGCCTCGATGAGCTGGCGGACGAGCTCGGAGCCGATGGAACCGCCGCCGCCGGTCACCAGGACGACCTCTCCGCGCACGTAGCCCATGCTCATGGTGTCGAAGGCGACCTCATCGCGGCTGAGCAGCTCGGAGATCTCCACCTCCCGCAGTGCGATCCTGCCATCGTCCTGCTGGGCCAGGTCCCGGACGTTCGGGAGGGTCAGTATTCTCAGCCCCGTCTTCAGGCAGATGGCCAGGATGCGCTGGCGCTCGGAGGCCAGAGCCGAGAGGCAGGCGAGCACGATCTGCTCAGCCTGGCACTCCTGGGCAATGCGGGGGATGTCCTCACACGAGCCGTAGACCTTGACACCGTGGACGTGGCGACCGTGTTTGGTCACGTCATCGTCCACTAGGGCCACCGGCTCGCCGCGCATGTCCTCATCGCACAGATGCATGCGCTTAATGGTCAGCGAACCAGTCTGTCCCGCGCCGACGATGAGTGTGCGGGGCC
The DNA here is from genome assembly GCF_001812965.1 of Actinomyces sp. HMSC075C01. Taxonomy (NCBI): domain Bacteria; kingdom Bacillati; phylum Actinomycetota; class Actinomycetes; order Actinomycetales; family Actinomycetaceae; genus Actinomyces; species Actinomyces sp. HMSC075C01. The sequence goes on along the minus strand of NZ_KV810991.1, from coordinate 4,587 downwards.
GGGCCTCGTGCGCTCCCGCTCGGGCGCTGCGTTGCAGCTGGCTGCTCCACAGGGCCCGCACGGCGAGACGAGTCCCGGCGGTCATGATGGCGAGCAGTGCCCAGGCCATGACGTAGGAGCGCACCGACAGCCCGCCGTCGAAAGCCAAGGAGAACAGCAGATCCCCGCACACCGAGCCGACGACGGTCGCGTAGAGGATCCGCAGCGCCTCGGTCATCGAGGCGTAGCGCCACAGGCTGTTGTACATCTTGAAGGCGGCGAAGACCCCGACGTTGACAACCGCGAGGACGCCCACGGCCAGTAGGCCACCGGTTGCCCCCGTCGCCGTCGCCCACTTCGTGGTCCCCCACGCCGCGCAGTACAGGGCCAGGTAGGTGGCCAGAACGTCGACAACCATCAGGGCAATGGGCTCAATCCGGCACACGGGCAGGTTCACCCACGCCGGTCCACGAGCAGGCTGCTGCATGGGCGCGGATCCGATCGACGAAGAGGCGCTGGAGAGGGCCAACGCCTCATGTCCCTCGGATGCGCGTGACGACAGCGGCTTCGAATCAGGCTCGCGGCTCCCGGCACTCCCGTCGAGACGGCTTGTCGCATCGGAGGAGCACTGACGCGGCTCAGCCATGGGTCGTCACACTCCACTGCGCCGGCCGATAGGTAAAGGACGTACGGCCTGTGAGCGAGGAACTCTGATCAAGCGAGTCGCACTGGCAGAAGCGACAGAATTCAAATGTCATCAGGGCTTCAATCTGCGGATGGGCGAACAGCATTGGCTGATTCGCTGGACGGACTGGAAAATACGACTGCAATCACCGAAGCAGGCAACAACAGATCAACAACATGGCAGCTGAACCACATTCAGCCAGCACGAGTACTTGCCGTTTTTTACGGCTCTGCATCAATCTAACATCAGATGCCACCGATTGGAAGATTCTGACGTGATTCACTCGCAATCATCGTTTCTTGACAGAAACAACGCCAGTTGATGATATGAATTCACCAACCAACACTCGCCAACTGTTTGAAACAACAATACCAAGGCGACTAATGCTACATAACTGACAGATGTCTACACTGCGATTAAATAACAATCTCATAAACATCTTGACAGCGACAGTGAGTGTTCAGCACGCGCCTCGCGCACGAAAGAACGTAGCGCGACACCACACCCACTGCGAGAGACGGAGCATGCTTACCGAAGACGCTTCGGGGCCAACAGCGATTGCCTCACAAGTCCCAAGCCTCCGCGTGCCGATCATGACGTATGTCAGGAGCCTAGGCGGGCACACTCTCGGCGGGAACGGCGCTGCCCCGCACACCCTTGCGCTTTCCTCCGGGCTCCGACACGTTGTTGAGCACCACTCCAAGCATGCGACCGCCCCCTTGCTCGACCGCCAGGGCCGCCTCACGCAAGTCCTCCGCGCTGGTGCGACCAGCGCGCGCCACGAGAATGACGCCTCCGGAATGGGCAGCCAGGACCACTCCGTCAGTGAATCGGAGGACTGGCGGAGCATCAATGATGACCAGCCGGTCTGCTGCCAGCTCACGCAGCAGATCGCGCATCATAGGGGCCCCCAGCAGCTCGGAGGGATTCGCCGGCATTCGGCCTGCGGGCAGAAGCTCCAGGCCCTCCACCGCCCCCTTGATCAGAACCTCACCGAGGTACGCCGAGCCCGTCAGAACGTCTGCGAGCCCAGGACTGCCCTGCAGCTCGGTTGTGCTGCTGGGCGCACGCAAATCTCCTCCGACCAGGACAACCCGGTGCCCAGACAGAGCCAGAACCCGCGCCAGGCTGGCAGCGGTCACCGACGTCCCCTCCTGCGGACCGGCCGAGGTGACGACCATGACTCGCCGGCCGCCCTGAGACAACGCATGAAGCACGTTGGTGCGGGCCACACGCAGCTGCTCCTCCATCTTGAGCTCCGCCCCTCGACTCAGCCACCGCAGCGACGGAACCCGCGGCAGGGCACCGAGCAACGGCACCGACAGCGCCTCGCGAACCTCCTCGGGCCCCTTGAGACTCTTGTCGAGCAGCTCCTGAACGAGGATCCAGACATAACCCAGGACCAGCCCGGCCAGCAGCCCCACTGCCACACAGGTCACCAGGGCAGGCGAACGAGTCGCGCTGACCAGCTCGGCAGAGGACAGCAGGACGATCTCCACGGGAGAGTCCTCCCCCTCCAGGTCCTTGATCTCGACGGAGGCCTGGCGAACGACCTCGTCAGCCAGGACCTGAGCGCGGTGCGACGAGGAGGCAGTGACAGAGACCTGCACCGATACCGTCTCAGGGACCCTGGTCGCAGAGACCGAGGAGGCGAACTCCTCCGCCGTCTCATCCAGCTTGAGCGAGTCCACGACTCGCTGAGCGACCGCAGCCGAGGTGAAGACGGGGACCACGGCGTCGGCCTTCATTGCGGCGAGCTGTGCCGCATTGTATTGAGACTGCGTGCTCTGCGCCGGATCTCCCGCCACTTTCACGCGCAGATAGGCTTGGGAAGTCGCCGTATAGGTGCTTGGCGAGGCGAAAGCGAACAGCATCGAGGCCAGTACGCACATAACTAGCGCCAAAACCAGGGATCCAATACGTCGACGGGTCAGGTGAAGAAGGTCCTCTAGTGTCATCTACGCACCACCGGATAATATCAGGGCTGACAGGGCAGGGCGCCAATCAATGCGAAACTTCAATGAAAGAGCGCCATTATTTACGACCAAGACAGTAACACACCTGAGGTCACGACACGCAAGCGGTCGGTCGTTTTAATGAGGAAGCACTCATAACATCGATGAGTTCTTGAACATTTCTTCCCAATGAAGCGGACTCGTTTCGTAGGAAGTCTACGAAACACCTTCCCTGCCCGCTTGTCCCGTCACAGCATGACGCCCTTGAAGCACTTCTTCTCCGGCAGGATGATCCGGTCTCCGAACACGCGATCATAGCGTGAGGGAGTGAAGTCCGACAGTCCATCAGCATCCGTGAAGGTGATCTCGCCGAAGTAGACGTCTCCATCGACCTCGTAGAAGTCGATGCGCGCGCAGGCGAACCCCTTTCCGAGCTCGCCAGCCAGACAGAGCATGGTCTCCAGGCCTGCGGGCGCCGGGATGTCCGAGGCCCGGTCGGCTTCACAGGTGTACTCAAAAGGCGCTCGGGTCCAGTCAGGCAGGTAGGTGCCCCGCAGCGCACGTCCCTGAGTCCGGTCCACAGTGAAGATGAACTGGACGACCCCGTCGAACACCATGAACTTGTAGTCGCGCAGTCCTCCTGAGGCGTCACGCAGGAAGGGCTCGCACACGATGCGAGGCTCGCAGTACTCGTAGTGCAGCTCGAAACCGCCCTTCATCGCCTGGCGCAGGCCAAGCCACTCCCGCAGGCGTTGACGCGTCCTTGCCACATCGAGTGCACTCTTGTCGGGCACGAGGATGTTCCAACCAGAGCCATGCGTGGCCTTGAGAACGAAGCTGTCCGGGAGGGACTCGAAGTCGATCTCATCGGGCGAGTCCCACACACCCAGCAGGGGTACGAGGTACCTCTCCCCCACCTTGCCGGCAACCCACTGACGCACCAGGAACTTGTCCGCCAGGCGCCCCTTGACCGGCGTGGAGTCGTAGAGCTTGAGCCAGTGGATCTTCTCCGTCATGGTGCGCGGCTCCTCCACGTGGCAGGGACGGCACTTGAACAGCCAGTACCAGTGCTTGAGCGCAGAACGGTAGTGATCCGGGGACATCCGGCAGTTATGACGGTAGATCGCCCGCTTCAACCAGTTCTGAACCGGAGGGGAGAAAATGACCTCTGCGGCACCTTTGACACTCATTGTCAATACCTCTTAATGAGAGTGCCGGCAGCCCGGCCCAGGGAGGGGACACGCGCACGCCCCTCAGACCGCCGTGTCGGCGGCCTGATGAGTACCGGCTAGGGAGATGACAGAGGCGGTCCTGGGGGAACAGGAGCACGCCGTTGCCCGACCAGACCCTGGTGGCCGAGCAACGGCTTTATCCTGCATCACGCCAGATGTATTTGTAAAGTTAATCGACTGAGCGTGTTGAGTCAGGCCTCGCCCGCCCCGTGGCCGTCTCGGTAACCTTCTCGACGGTGGCGGTGGGCTCCTTCACAGCCGGGTCCGCCACAACGGAGGCGTCCACGCAGCCGACCTCCCGCTTGATGAGGTCCAGGTGGGCACCGGCCCAAGCACCCCCCGGACTCATGAGCCGGTCACTCCCCCTCAAGCACACAGGCCGTTCTCCCACTCTCCCACCCGCGCAGGGTTCACAGGGCCCTCCCCCTCCTCGGGCAAGTGCTCTTGGATCATCCCCGCTCACGCGGGGTTTACAGCTCCTTGAGCCGGGCCGCCATCTCCTCGGGGGGATCATCCCCGCTCGCGCGGGGTTTACAGGTTAGCAGCGTGAGCCATCAACTTGGCGTTGGGATCATCCCCGCTCGCGCGGAGTTTACCAAGGAGACGTCATCATGATGCCAGCGGACACCGGATCATCCCCGCTCACGCGGAGTTTACGTGCGGGATCCGGCCTCCCACCGGCTGACGGTGGGATCATCCCCCCTCGCGCGGGGTTTACTACTCGGTGAGGTCCTTC
>NZ_KV810990.1:0-218 GCF_001812965.1 Actinomyces sp. HMSC075C01 | reverse complement strand
CATGACCTGCTCGGCCCGCCTGCCCGTCTACGTCATCATGATCTCCTTGACGGTCGACAGCAAAGCCAAGGTCGGCCCCTTCGGGACGCGCGGCCTGGTCATGTTCGCCCTCTACCTGCTGGGCGCGGTCTCCGCAATGGCAGCCGCCTGGGTGGTCAAGCAGCTCACCGACCGCGGCAGCATCCTGCTGCCCTTCTACATGGAGATGCCGCCCTACC
>NZ_KV810989.1:0-200 GCF_001812965.1 Actinomyces sp. HMSC075C01 | reverse complement strand
CCGATGATGGCGGTGACGAGCAGAGGAAGGCTGAGGACAGTGCCAACGACGACGATGCCGCTTCCACATGCTGTGATGAAGATTTCGGATACCTGAACGCCGAGGGTGACGACGGCTGCACCGATGGCGGCGATGATGACTCCTGCGACGGCGACCCCTATCCTTCTGCGTCCGGCCTGCTTGGTGCTTGCGACCTGTCC
>NZ_KV810988.1:0-308 GCF_001812965.1 Actinomyces sp. HMSC075C01 | reverse complement strand
GGCAAGTCCACCCTCCTGCACTGCCTGGCCGGCCTGGACACCCCCACCTCCGGCAACGTCCTCATCGCCGGACAGGACCTGGCGGGCATGAACGACAAACAACTCACCACCGTACGCCGCGACCAGCTCGGCTTCATCTTCCAGTCCTTCAACCTCCTGCCCACCCTGACCGCCGAGGAGAACATCCTCCTACCCCAGCGCCTAGCCCACCGCAAACCAGCCCGAGACTGGTACGACGCCGTCATCTCAGTCCTGGGCCTCACCGACCGCCTCACCCACCGCCCCAACGAGCTCTCCGGCGGCCAGCA
>NZ_KV810987.1:170541-188633 GCF_001812965.1 Actinomyces sp. HMSC075C01 | reverse complement strand
AGGTGAAGATCGGTGCTAGAACATTCGAGATGAACGCCCACAGCCCCATAAGCGCAGGCTTGATGACCCATTCCCAGGCGGTCTGGATCGCCGCGCCGATGAGCCGGAAGAGAGGCTGCACCACGTTGGCCCACAGGAATTGGATGATCGGTACAAGCACGCCACTGATGAACGACCACATCGCCGACAGAGCCGGGGAGATGACGTTGGTCCAGGCCGAGGCGATGAAGTTGGAGACAGCTGACCACACTGGCTGAACCACGCTGGTCCAGAACTCCTGGAGCGCGGGCGCTAGCGTGTTCTTGACCCACCCCCAGAACGCCGAAAGAGCCGGATAGATCACCGAGTTCCAGGCGTCTGAGATCACCGAGGAGATCGACTTCCACACGGGCTGGACCGTGTTCCACAGCCCCTGCAGCGCTGGCACTAGGGAGGTCGTCAGCCAACCCCACAGGGCAGACAAGGCCGGGTAGATCACTGAGTTCCAGGCCGTGGAGACTACGGTGGCGAACCCGTTCCAGACCGGCTGGACCACGTTCGTCCAGAGGAACTGGAGCACCGGGATCAGCACGTTCGAGATGAACGACCACAGTCCGCTCAGCACCGGCGAGATGACGCTCGTCCAGGCGGTAGAGACCACGGTGGCGAACCCGTTCCAGACCGGCTGGACCACACCGGTCCAGAAGTCCGCTAGCGCCGGCGCCAGCGTCCCCGTGACCCATGACCAGAGGTCAGACAGGGCTGGCTGGATGACGTTTGTCCAGGCGTTCGAGATCGCCTCCCCGGTCGCGATCGCCCCCTCACGCAGGGTCAGGAGGAAGTCGACGAACGCGGAGTCCTCCTCCAACCCGAACAGGTTCCCGTCAAAGTTACCCTTCGTTAGAAGGTCCCAGATCGACTGGATGCCGGGGATAAGAGTGCCGGATAGCCATCCCCATACCTCGATCGCGGTGTCGCGGACATTGAGGAGGAAGTCGACGAACGCGGAGTCCTCCTCCAACCCGAACAGGTTCCCGTCAAAGTTACCCTTCGTTAGAAGGTCCCAGATCGACTGGATGCCGGGAAGCAGGGTCCCGGAGATCCACTCCCAGACAGCCGAGATGGCCGGCTGAATGTGCTGTTGCCAGATCTCGACGACAGTCCTGCCGAGCTCCTGCACCTTGAGGCGGAATGCCTCGTTCTTCTTGTACAGGAGCACCAGGCCGGTGACCAGCAGGGCGATCGCGGTGACGACGAATCCGATGGGGTTGGCTTTGAGGGCTGCGTTCAGTCCCTCGGTTGCAAGCGTGGTGCCTTTGATCCAGCCGATGACTGAGGTGAGGATGGAGAAGCCCGCGTACGCGGCGACGGCGACACCCACGCCGATGGCGAGGGCCTGCATCTCATCCTTGTGCTGCTTGATCCAGGTGACGGAGCCTCCGATGGCGTCGGCCAGCCACCCCATCAGACCGGTGATGGCAGGCTTGACGTAGTCGATGAGGTCCTTGATCGCGCCGACGACGGTGGCCTGGAGGTTGCCTGCGGCGCCCTCGATGGTCTTGGTGGACCTGGCGGCCGCGACCGCCGTCTCGTCGGAGCCGAGCTGGAGGATCGCGGCGTTGAACTCGTCAGCCGAGATCTCCCCTTTCTGCATCGCGTCCCTGAAGTTGCCGGTGTAGGCGCCCATATCGAGCAGGGCCTTCTGGATTTTCCCAGAAGCGCCAGGAATAGCGTCGGAAAGTTGATTAAAATTTTCTGTCGTCAGCTTTCCTTGCCCGGCGGTCTGGGTCATGACCATTCCGACTGACTTGAAAGTGTCCGCATTTCCGCCTGCGACAGCATTTAAATTGCCTGCCGCCTCTGCCAGCTTGTCGAATCCGTCGACGCCGTTTGACGCAAGCTGCGCGGTGATCTGCTGAATATCGGCCAGGTCGTATACGGTCTCGTCGGCGTACTTCTGGGCGGACTCCTTGAGCCGGTCAATAGTTGAGGTGTCCAGGCCGGAGAACTGGAGCGTGGAGACGAACTTGTCGGTGGCGTCGGACGCCTCGATGGCCTCTGAGGCGAAGCCGCCGATTCCGACGGCCGCGCCGAGGGCGAGCATTGGAGCGATCGCTGAGCGGGCCAAGGAACTGACGGAGGAGACCTTGGTGCCCGTCTGAGCGGTGGCCACGCCGGCCTTCTCCGCGGCGGTGTCGACGTGGTCGAGGTTGGTGGCGTACGTCTTCAGCGCGGGGTTGGCCTCGGCGACCTCGCGCTTGGTCTTGCCCGTCTTGGAGGCCAGGGCGCCGACGGCCTGGTCCGTGTCGCGGGCGGCGGTCTCGACCTTGCCCATGGCCCGGGAGTGGTCGGCTGCGGCCTGGTCCGCGGCCTTGTTCGCCGCCTTGGAGCGGTCCAGAGCCTGGGCGTAGCCCTCCTCGGCGCGTGCGATCTGGGCGGTGTTGCCTGAGGACCGGGCCTGGTTGAGGCTGTTCTCCGCGGTGACCAGGGACTTGGCGGCGGCCTCCTCGCGGCCACGGGCGGCCGCGAGGTTGCCCGAGGAGGCGGCGACCTCCTTCTGGGCGGAGGCGAGAGCCTGGCCGGCGGCAGTTGCCTCCTGCTTGAGGCGGGCGGTGGTCTTGCCGAGCGGGTCGGCGAAGGAGTTGGCGATGTCGGCGCCGGTGGTGGAGGTGGTCTTCTTGAAGGCGTCAGCGAAGGAGCGGGCCGCCTCGTTGCCGGCCGTGGGCATCTGGGCCTTGACGTCGGCGTTGATCTCCTTGAGGAATCCCTTCATGGAGGGGACGACGTCGACGAAGACGGTGCCTGCCTGGAAGCCTGCCATGGGGGCACCACCACCTCTCGTGAGCTGCGTGGTGCCCCTATGGGGCGGGTTACTCGAGCGCCCAGGGGGTCAGGACGGCGATGACGTCGTTCGCGGCCGCCAGCGTCTGGGAGGTACGCATCTCCTCGACGACGGCGGTCACGACGGGGACGGGCCGGGGGTAGGTCTCCTTGCCGCCGGCTGTGGAGATGAGGATGTCGGCGATGTCCTGGAGGATGCGGACCTCTGGGGTCTGACCGACCAGAGAAGTACTCTCCTCCCCGACGTCGTCGTCCTCGTCCTCCTGGGCGAGGATCGTCTCGGCCATCAGCTCGGCCCGGTCGGTATCGTTGAGGATGGCTGAGATGGTGCGCGAGTGGCTGGGCAGTCCGTCGATGAGGTCGAGCAGGAAGGTCCAGCGCCGCGCGCGGAACAGGACAGGCGCGTCCCAGCCCTGTTCCGCGAGGTCCTGGGTGATGGGCCTCCGGTACCGGGTCAGGCGGTCGCGGAGGCGCTGCCTTCCCCCTCGTCGCCCAGGAACGACGCGTAGTGCTTCCTGACCTGCGCGAGTAGTACACGGACCTTGCGGACGCTGAGGCTCTTGATGATGAGCTCGGCGTCCTCCTCGCTGAGCCACCGGTTCAGGGTCGCCTTGATCGACGTGGTCCCCTCAAGGTCGGCCATGAGACTCTCGCTCTCCTCGATGCTCAGCGCGAAGGGGTCGGGGAAGGTGACGATCTTGGACTTGAGCCCGAAGGTAAAGGGCTCCGGGTCGGCGGCGCCGTCGATCTTCTCCAGGGCGGACAGGGTCAGGGTCGGCTTCGTGGCCATGGGTGATCTCCCTTGTGTGGTTGGTGGTCAGGACAGCTTGGTGAGGGCCTTGGCCGGAGCTGCAGGCACGGGCGGTGCGGGCGGAGTGGGCTTGGAGCCCGATCCGGCCTCGTCATCGGTGTCGTCGGAGACCTGCTCCCAGCCCGAGGCGCGCAGGGTGGTGATCTCGGCAGGATCGTCGGTGACGCGCTCGAGGGTGAGGTCCTCACCGTCGTCGGTCGTGATGGTCTTGGTCAGTGCGGGCACGGAGTCCTCCTTGCGTGCGGGATCTCCCGTGTGGGGTGGTGGTCGAGCCGGCGGCCGGGGAGATCAGCGGCCGCCGGCTCGACGATGAGGCGAGAGGCCGGGCTCAGGCGGCCTTCTCGAAGCCGATGGCGTCCAGGTGCTTGATCGCACCAGTGCCGCCCAGGTAGTGGCGGCAGGGCGTGCCCAGGACCTCATCGGAGAACACGGAGAGCTCCAGGTCGAACTGGACCGGGTCAGACGACTTCCACGCCTCCTCGGGGATCGTGGAGAGCTTGACGCGGGGGAATCCCCGGCCGACAAGCCACTCGTCGTCGGCAGGGCCGTCGGACATGATGGTGAGCAGCCGGAACTCCTCGAGCAGGGGCAACGGGGCCTCGTCAAAGACAATCTCGCCGGTGTCCTTGTCGGCCTTGACCTGGGAGAGGTCGACGCCGTAGACGAGCTGCTGCAGGTGCTTGCGGTAGGGCTCGAGCACACTGAGCTTGACGGTCTTGGGCGCCTTGACCAGGTCGGTGCGCACGGACTCGACGTAGCCGAGCGCCTCGACCTCCTCAACGCTGGCGTCGGCGGAGAATACCATCCCGTCCTTGGTCAGCAGGCCGACCGGCAGCCAGCCGGCAGGCAGCTCCTTGAGCTGGCCACCAGCATCGGTCAGGGCCTCGGGCAGGTCGACGGAGGTAGGAGCCAGGAACGAGACGGCGTTCAGACCCTTGCGGACGTTGCCGCGCCGGTTGTACTTCTTCTTCAGCGCAGCGATGGTGGTGGTAGCCATGAGGCGAGTTCCTTTCGGAGCGGGTTCAGGTGAGCGGACGGTGAGTGACGGACAGGACCATCGAGACGACCTCAACCGCCTCGAAGTAAGGGCGCACCCCCAGACAGCTCGTCACCTCCACGGAGTCCACGAAGCCCTCACTGCTCACCACCGGCGACTCACCCAGGGCGGACAGCAGACGCTCCGCGAGCGCGGTGGCGCCTTCCTGGTGGGGGCCGGTGGGGGTGGTGGCGTAGATGTCGATGCCGATGGTGTCGGTGCGGTCGACGTCGTCGGTGGGGCCTGTGTTGAGGAGGTGGACGTGGGCCAGGGGCATGGGGCCGGTGGTGAAGGCGGCGTCCAGGATCCTGGTGGTGGGGGCTGCGGTGGCCTGGGTGGTGGCGGCTCGCAGGACGGCGACGGGGTCGGTGAAGGTGGTCATGTGCGTCTCCTGCCTCGGGCGGACTTGGCGGCTGCGAGGAGGCCGAGCGTGTGGGCTCCGGGTACGGGAGTGCCGGCCTGGGTGGCGTGGCCGAACTCGGTGGCGGCGGCGTGGGGGACGTCGGCGATGACGCGTCCGGAGGCACGGCGGCTGGTGCCGCCTCTGGTCTTGATGGTGGCGGTGGTGGGCTCGGTGTGGAAGGAGGCGGCCAGGGCGCCTGAGGCTCTGGGGGCGCGGCGGGCGGCCTCGGCTGCGACGTCCTGGCCTGCGGCGAGCATGGCTGCCTGCATCGGTCCGGAGACCAGGAGGGCGGCGATACCGGCGCTGTTGGGTTTGAAGCTCGTGGCCACGGTGGGGTCATCTCCTTGCGAGGGGGACGGCTAGACCCAGGGGGTATGGGGCCGGAGTCGCTTCGACCGTCCATCTGCCCGCGAGCGTGTGGGTGGTGGGGACGGTGACGGTGTCGCGTTGGCGGATCCGTGCGCCTGGTGGGGTGTAGAGGGTGGCTGTGTCGTCGGGGGCCTCTACGGTGGCCCGGGAGGTCACGCCGATGGCATCGGAGCTGCCGGGGGCAAGGAGACATCCTTCGATGGTGACCGGGTCGCCCGTGGTGGTCAGGTAGCCGTCGGCGTTGCGGTGGGTGGGGCCGGTGACCTGGACGTCGACGACCCAGCTGCGGGGGAAGGCGTCGATGATGCTCATCGTGTGCCTGCCACCCAGACGTTGCCGTTTCGGCGGGGGCGGTACTGGCGGGCCAGGGCGATGTCGTCGGGTGAGAGCATCGCCTGGCCGCCGATGGTCCAGGACGCGAAGGTCGCGGACTGGGAGAAGGGGCCGGTGGTTGTGCTGGCCTGGGTGGCTCCGGCGGCGGCCTTGGGATCGATCTTGAGGATCCGGGCGACGGAGTCGACGACCTGGGCAGCGACGACGTCGGGGACCTCGGCGTAACCGGCCTGGTAGGTCATGGTGACGAACCGGTCAGAGGGGAGGTCGACGTCGACGTATCCGTGCCGGAGGGTGAACGGTACGGGCTGGGCGTCGTCGTCGACGACGGAGGTGACGGCGATGAGAGGGAGACGTTGGGGGCGGGCGTGACGCCCGTTGACCTTGACCCGGTGGGTGTAGGTGACCGGGGTGAAGGTGGTTCGGGCCTCCTGGCAGAACTTGGCCGACAGGATGGTCAGCAGGTGCTCGACCCGCTTGCTCTCCTCATCGGTCAGGTCCCGCCCGAGTGCCTGGGCCACGGCTTCCTTGGTCGCGAGCTTCACGGTTTCCCCGCCCCCTCTCCGTCGTCTCCTCGTTAGGTCGTCTTGCCGCCCTTGAGTGGCTTCTGCGGGGCTGGGTCGGTGCCGGCGTCCGGGTCGTTGTCCGGGGTCTCGTCCTCGCTGGCCGGGGCGGTGGGCAGTGCCTGCTCGTCGGGGACCTGCTCGACGTAGCCGGCGCCGATGAGGCCGGTGGCGACGGTGCCGACGACGTCGAAGATCAGCCCGTTGTCTCCTTTGACTCGCATGTCACGCCGCCTTGAAAACCTGGACGGCGGTGGGGCGCGTGATCTGGGCGCCGTAGACGTGCAGGCCGCGGACACGGTCGGCGAACTTGTTCTCCGCCCGCATGGACTCGGTCTTGTTGACCTGTGAGATGAAGGCCAACGCCGGCGTGTAGATGCCGGCCGCGGTGGGCTTGGAGTCGTCGACCCAGGGGGAGACGACCACGTCGAAGCCGAGGAGACGACCGATGACCGCCTCGCGCAGTCCCTCAGTGGTGTTGGACTTGTCGAAGGCGACGAGCTTCGAGCCGTCGGAGAGGAGGAACTCCTCGAAGGCGGCGTTGACCAGCAGGGTCCGGTTGGCCTGGGGGACCTTGGCCGACGTCAACCGGCGACGCAGGCCACGAACGACGTCGTAGGCCGTCTCCCAGTTGGTCGGAGCGGTCAGGCCGGTGGCGGCGGTGCCACTGGTCAGGGTCATGGTCGTCAGGAAGGTCTCGGCGTCCTCTACCAGGCCGGCGGCCGCGGACTCGGAGTACTTGTCCATGACCGGCTGGTTGGCCTGGGCGGCGTCAATGTCGTCGACGATGAAGTCGAAGGACTTCTCCTGGTCGACCTTGATCTCGATGCCGGTGTCGGAGACCTCGTCCGGCGCGGTCGTGCGCGGCAGGGTGCCGCCTCCACCGGGCCTGGCGACCACACCCGTCTTGTAGTCCTTGACCTGGATGTCGACGATGCCGGGGATGTGGACGGTGTTTCCGGCCTTGAGGTCGCCCTCGTAGTCGCGGTTGGCCAGGCCGGTCAGGACCGCCTTGTTGCGGAAGTTCTCAAGGATGGAGGCCGCCCATACCTCGGGGATGAAGTGGCTGGTGGACACTGTGGCTCCTTTATCGGGAAGGGGGGCGTCAGGAGACGCCCATGATCTGGTTGAGCTGCCCGTCGCGACGGGCCTTGTTGATCTGCTCCGGCGTCATCGCCTTGAGGTCCTCGCGCGTCAGCTGACGGGGCCCGGCGACGTTGTCCCCGCGCTGGCCGGCGTCCGCCGAGGAGGTGGAGGCCGGCGGGGTGACGGGGCCGCGCCAGGCGAGCAGACGGTCAGCGGAGGCGGTGATCTCCTCCTGCGTGGTGCCGGTGAGCAGATCCACGTCAACGCCTTTGGTGGCCGCGATACGGGCCTTGAGGGAAGCGGTCTCAGCGGCGGCAGCGCGCTTCTCAGCGGCCTCCTTGGCCTCCAGGAGCTTCTGCATCTCGCTCTTGGACTGCTCCTCGATCGCGTCGAACCGCTTGGCCTTGTCCGCGTTGGCCTTCGCCCGGTCCTCGTTCTGCCGGGACAGGGCCTTCCACTTCTCCGCCTCGGCCTTCCAATCGACCGTTGCGGTCTCCTGGGGCGCCTGAGGAGCGGTGGCGGTGCCGGTGGGGCTGCTGGCGCTCTGTCCTGAGGGCTCCACAGTGGCGGCGCCATTAGCGGCCTGACCAGCAGATGGGGCGGGGGTGTTGACGTGCATGGTGGTTCCTTCCCGTTTCGGGCATGACAAAGGCCCCTGCCGTTTCGGTAGGGGCCGGTGGTGGTCGCCCGCGAGCGCGGGCAAGCTTGTGGGCCGAGATGGGTCTCAGCGGCTGGAGGCGGCGTTGCCTCGGGGCAGCGATGAAGGCGACTGGGAGACCCGCAGTGCTTTCGCACCCTGGTGGGACGCCTGTCGCCTTCAATAGCAGAGTATCACCGGTGCTCGAAGGCTGCCACCGTGCCGTCGTGGCTGATGACGATGACGCGGGTGATTCGTGTCTGCCCGCGAAAACGGCGCTCGATCTGCTCGATCGCGACCTCATCGGAGAGGCCGCAGCGGCGCAGGTCGATGACGAGGCGAGACGCCTGCTTGCGTGCCTTCTTGAACTGGTCGGAGATCGTGTTCTTCTCTGAGGCGCCCCTGGGGGCCTTGAACTCCCAGATCTCGCCGTCTATCTCGACGTCGGGGTTCTTGACCCCGGGGGTGTTGTCGACCACGCGGAATCGAACTGTGTGGCCGAGGTCGGCCAGGGCCTGGGCAGTGCGTACCTCGTGGTCCTGGAGGATCGTTCCTTCCGGGACGTCGACCTTCCCGCTGCCTCCGGGGCGAAGCCACCTGGGCTCCCCGGCGCTGCGGGGACTGGCGTGCGCGCCCGTCGTCGACGCCTTCGGTGCCGGGGCCCTGCGGCGCTCCTGTCTTGTCTCCTTGAAGGAGATGACCGGCCCGTACTCGCCGTGCTCGGTGGTCAGGATGATGTCCTTGTACTCCGGCAGGCGGCCACCCCGGTCGGAGGCTCCCGTGCGGGCCTCGACAGCCTTGTGGGCGGCCTCCAGGGTCTCCTCGTCGATGACCTGTTCCACAGCCATGCCCGCGGGCAGGGGACCGACGTTGCAGTCGCACCCCGGGTGGATGGGCAGCAGGTTCTCGACGTGGTAGCGCTGAGTGGAGGCGATGACGCACAGGGCGCAGTTCTCGCGGCCGGTCAGGAGGCGCCTGTAGTACCGGCCGCCGGTGGCTCGCATCGTGTCGCGGGACTGGACGCGCTTGGCGTTCTGAAGGTCCCCTCCGATGAGCTGCGTCAGCCGCAGCCCGCCGGCTGAGACGGCCTGGTCGAGCGTCTTGCCCCTGGACAGTGCCGTCCACGTGGTCATGCCCGGGCGCTGGTAGACCTTCAGCGGGTCCACGCCGCGCATCCCGGTGACCGCCTCACGGTCGATGGCGGGGACGGTGACCGTGAGCCCGAGCTCGCTGGCGCAGCCAATGAGGTAGGCGCGGGTCAGCTCGGCGGTCTGGAGCTGGCCGGCGAGGACCCTGGGGGCCAGGGCCTGCGCCATGGCCTCGACGGCCTCGTCCCGGTAGTTGGGCATGGACGCCCACATCTGGGAGGCGAAGGCTGTCAGATCCTGACGGATCTCGTGGACCGCGGCGTCGTAGGCGCGTGCCAGAGCATCGAGGCGGTCCAGGTCAGCCATGCCCGCCCCCTACGTCGTCGCTCAGACGGTTCGCCGGCTCGGGAGGCCAGGCGCGTCCGCGTTCCCGATCGGCTGCATCTCCTCCGACGTCGTCGGTGGCGGCTGGGTGGTCAGATTGAGTGCCAGCGCGAGCTGCTCCTCCGCGCGCCTCTGCTTGTCCTGGGCAATCTGCTCAGGGCTGTAGCCCAGGATGTTCTCCTGGATCGTCTCCAGGGCCTCGCCGGCCGCCTTGGCCTGCGCCGCGGCCGCGTACCGCTCGGTCATGGTCACGGTGGCCGGCGGCGCGAACTTGACCTCGACCGTGTCGCCCACCAGGGACTCACCCTCGACCTGCAGGGCCTTGACGAGCATCACCGCCAGGGCAGGTTTGAACCGCAGGATGCGGTCCTGGGCCTTGAAGACGAGCTGCTGCATAGGCTGCTCGGCGCCGGAGGCGGACTGGTTGGCGGCGTCCGGAAGCATCGCCGAGACCGGGGTGTGGGTCTCGGCGGCGAGCTCGCGCCAATCGTCCTTGACCGCACTGAGCATCGGGGTCAGGTCAACGGTCTGCGACTCCCAGATCTCGACGCCAGGAGGCAGCTCCCACAGCGCCCCCGGGCCCGGCTCGAACATCTCCTGGTAGTCGATGTCGTCGCCGTCGGGCCCCTCCTCGGGCAGACCCGTACCAGGATCCGTGGAGATGGTCTTAAGAGCCCGCTGCCGGTAGGTCTGCATCGCCATCGTGACCAGGCGGTAGAGGATCCCAGTGTTGATGCGGTCTATGAGGCCGGTGTGAGCCTCGAACTCCCCCATACCGTCCTTGTTGCCCAGCAGCACGATCGGCGGGTCACCGTCGTAGACGTCGAGGCCGTCCAGGTCCCACCTACCCTGTACACGGCTGATGAGCTGGTTACGCTCGTTGTAGACGCTGCGGGAGTAGGTGGCCTTGACGCCGTCGACCCACACGATCATGTGGTCGACGCCCTCGGACACGGACCGCCAGACCTTGACCGCCGCGAGCGCCTTCCACGGGCGGACGGGGTCGGGCTCGGCGTAGAGCTGCTCGGGCATCTCCCGGGTGATGACGGCCTCGCCGTTGTCGTCTCGGGTGACCAGGAGGTAGCCGGTGCCGACGGTGAAGGCGTCGCGGGCGGCGTCCTTGAAGGCGACGTCGAGCCGGTTGTCCCTCCAGATGCGGCGGGCCCGGACGGCTCGGGGGCCGTCGGGGGATTCTCCGACCAGGATCCCGTTGGGGATGAGGCGCTCGACGAGGGTGTCGACGATGAGCGCGCCGGCGTTGGCCAGTGCGCGTCGCTGGAAGGCCTCCCAGGACTTGCGCAGGTTGGGGCCCATCTCCGGCAGGGGCGCGTTTCCGTTGGTGTAGCCGCGCAGGCGGTCCACGCGGGGCCGTGCGGCGTCCATCCGGGAGGTCAGGAAGGTAACCCACTGGTCGAGCGTCTTGCTCATGGTCCTCCCTGTCATCCGTAGAGCCGGCGGGGCTTGCGTCGTCGCTGCGGGCGGGTGGCGCCCTTGCCGACGGCGTCCAGGCCCGACCTGTAGGCGAACATGGCGCCCCAGGCGGCGTCGATCTTGGAGTAGTCCTGGTCATCGGCCGGCTTAGTGAGCACGTAGCCGGCCTGGCGTGGTGAGCGCCTAGCGTTGAGGAAGTGAGCGGTCATCTGCGGGTCACCGTCGTAGGTGACGCGACCCTGCTGGATGGCGGAGAGCAACTGGGCGAAGGCCTCGCAGGTGGCTGAGACATTGCGCTGGGGATAGCGGATAGGCTCGGCGGCGCTGATGCGTGCCCGTAGGCGCCGCGAGTAGGCGGCCTCCCAGGTCTTGACGTCCTGCGCCCAGCCGGCTGAGGGGTCGGCGTAGAAGCCGACGACGTTGTAGCGCTCGAAGGTCTCCCGGACGGTCTGCTCGATCTCGAGGCGCGGTGGCTGCCAGCCCTCGCCCTTGGGGCCGTCGGGCTGAGACCAGATGCCGATCTTGAACAGGTGCTGCTGGGTGACCGAGTAGCCGATGAGGACCGTGGAGTCGGCGATGCCGATCTTGCGGCCCTCGGAGCCGTCGAAGCCGAGGGTGATGGGCTCGTTGGTGGTGACGGTCTTGCTGTGGTCCTCGATGGCGCGCAGCTCGGGCATGGTTAGCCATGCGTCGGAGGCGGCGCCGACCTGGTTGAGGAAGTCGGCGCACATCTCGGCGGGGTCGTTGTCCGTCTCCCAGAAGTCGTCTGCGGTGCGCTCGATGTCGACCCAGCCCGGTGAGCAGGGAGGTTCGTGAATGGCGCACCCGCGGGGGTCCGCTGAGGCGTCGCCGTAGGCGATGCGCAGGCCCTCGATGAGGCTGTCGCGGTCGGAGATGTCGGTGTCCAGTGGCGCGGCCCGGAAGTCGTACAGGAGGCGCCTGGCAGCGGCCTCCTTGACCGCGCCGGCCTTGATCTGCTCGGCGTAGCGGGCCGTCGTCTCGGCGACCGAGTTCTCGCCGATCGTGTAGGCGTTGGGGGTCTCGATCGTGACGCCGCCGAGCTTGGTGGCGTTGTTGCGCAGCGTCTTGGCGAGCTTGGGGCCGCCGTTGCTGGGCACCCAGGTCTCGGTCTGGTCCAGGACCGCCATGACGGCGCGGGCGCCCTTGACCGAGGTCGCCGAGGAGGTCCGCTTCTCGATCCTGCCGCGGCGCATCGTGACGAAGGAATCCAGCGGGTCGACGTCGTACTCATCCTGGGCCGGCGAGCCCCGCAGCATCTCCAGCAGCGGCGCCCAGGTGTTCGCGGTCTGGTCATCGGTGGTGGCCGTGACCTGTACCAGCGGAGTCCGTCTGGTCGCCCACGGCACGCCCACCGGCTGGCCGGCGGCATCCCACCCATCGCACAGCACGGGCCCCATGGCCTCAGCGCAGCAGATCGCGGCCAGGAGCGGGCTCTTCCCCCATCCACGGGGACGGGCGATGACCGCGCGGGACTTCACCCGCCTGCCCGTAAGCGGGTCGAGCTCGTAGAGCCGCACCAGGAAGTCCAGCTGCTCCTGCGTTGGGACGAAGGGCAGCAGGTCGTCGCAGTCGGGCTGCAGGAGGAAGTCAGTCATCCAGTCGGCGACGTCGTACCCCAGGGTCGGGAACTCATCATCCTCATCCAGCGGGGACCACGGCATCCGGCCGCACCCCCTCTATCAGTCGACGACGCGCAGCACCTTCGAGCGAGCCCGCGAGCGCGATCCCGAAGTGGCGGCGGGCTCTGCGACCTCAACGGGGCCGCCTGCCTCGGCGCTATCGGCGACAGCGAAGGTGATGCGCAGGCGGGCGCGGTCCTCGGGGGTGGCGCCGAACTTGGCGACGCGCAGGCGCAGCTCGGGGCCGAGCCTGACATCGCCCTTCCAGTAGCGGGCGTGGAGCAGAGCCGTATCCATCAGGAACGCCCAGTCGACGTCGGTGTAGTCCGTCGACAGCGGCGACTCGGCCCACATGCGCCACCAGCGCTCGGTGATGGCCGGCCAGTGGAAGCGCTTCTTGTGGACCGTGCCGTCGTCGTCGGTGACGTCGACGTAGATGGTCGGCAGCCTCGGCTGGGTGACCGGCACAGCGGGCAGGACCTTGAGCGGCTCCGGATCTTTGTTACGGCGCGCACGCTTGGACGGATCCTTGGGCTGCGGCCCCCTGCCTGCCACCTCTCCACACCCCCAAATCCCTGTTATTTCAACGGATTAGCCGTTACACTTGAGTATGTGAGGACATGCGGTAGGCCGGGGTGCGGCCGCCAGATCAGCGGCTCGAAGCGGGCCGATACCCGGTTCTGCTCGACACGCTGCCGCGTAGCCGCGCACCGCGAGCGACGCCGTCGCGCCGCCAAGGCCTGCCCCATACCCGCCGAGATGCTGACGATGCCGAGATGGGTCAACCACGACGAGCACAAGCGCCCCATCTGCCCGTCCACCGGCCGGTGGGCCTCAGTGACCGACCCATCGACCTGGGACACCTGGCAGGCCGCGAGTAAGCGCGACAGCCGAATCGGCTTCGTGCTCGGCGGAGGCATCGGGTGCATCGACCTGGACCACTGCCTGGACGCCCATGGGCAACCGAGCGAGGCAGTGACCGAGCTGCTCGAGTTCTACGCCGGCTCCTACGTCGAGATCTCGCCGTCGGGAGACGGGCTACACGTGTGGGGCACGGCCCCGGAGCGCCGCGGTTTCCGACGCACCTGGAAGGGCCAGGCGGTGGAGTTCTACTCCCAGGACCGCTACGTAACAGTCACCGGGCGAGTTTTCCGCCCCGGGGCGCTGCTGCCCCTCTGAACGGCCTCACACGCAGCCTCAAAGGCCTCCCAGCCAGGCGGCAGAGGTGCCATATTTCGTTGCAATCGCAGCGGAAAGTCGCGGTCTCAGAATCCCCAGACCCGTACACAGAAAAAACGACAGCATCTCACGGTGCTGGGGCCGGGCGGGGTACGGGGTCCCCACCCCCGTCGGTGGTCGGGATGAGTCCTGGATGCGGTGGCCGGCGTGGCGCTCGGGTCGCGCGCAGCGCCGCGAGGTCGGCGCGCGACTCCTGCTGCGTCTTGCGCTTGTGATGCCATGAGCACAGCCACTGCAAGTTGGAGACGTCGTGATCGTCTCCGCGCTCGATGTGGTCGCACTCTCTGCCAGGCTCGACGCACCTTGTTCCATCGCCCATGACGCCTTCGCACTGACCGCCTGCGCGCTGAGCGACGAAGGCGCGACGCAGCTGCCAGTCATCAGGAAGACGTGAAGAGCGGTCACTACTCTGCCACGCCACCATGACAACCTCCCTTGGCTGAAGCGGCTGGGCGCACATGTCCCGCTGACACCAAGGATGCAATACGATCGAACGCCTGTCCAGACGGTGGTGCGCACGGCGTGTCACACCAAGACCAAAGGAGCACTGTGCTGCCGCAAAGCGCAGCGTAAAATCATTCGGTCCGCTCAATGATGAGAAAGGAACAACGATGTTCGGACGTAAGAAGGAACGACCTATCAGCTTCTTCTTCTCGGCGAAAGACGGGACCCTGCATCTCTACCCCGACCGGCTGGAGAAGAAGGGGGGCGGGTCCGTTGAGACCCTCCTCCTTAGCCAGCTGGAGGGGGTGCGTCTTGAGGACGGGGAGGAGCTATCCTCCCGGGTCACGATGACCCGGCTGGTCACCCTCGGGGTATTCGCCCTCGCGGCCAAGAAGAAGACCGGGGGCGAGAAATTCCTGACCATCGAGAGCCCCGACATCTTCTGGACGATCGAGGTCCCTCGGAAGAACATCGGCGCAGCGCAGCGATTCATCGGCGACATCGAGCAGCAACGCCGCCGGCTCTGACCCCTCGCCCTCAAACAAGCGGGTCCCCTGGCGTTGCGTCTGCCAGGGGACCCGCTTGTCGAGCACAGGCTACCGGCAGCAGGTAGCGCGACGACCACGCCTCCAGTCCGCACAGTTCGCGGCCGCCTCACGCTCGAGGACATCAGGCCACGCCACCCACACCTGTCCCGCAGAGCGCAGACTCCTCACCCTCTTCCGACGCCGCCAGGACTGAAGAGTGCGGTAGCTCAAACCCGGCATCCGCTCCCGGACCTCAGCCGCAGTCACCCACTCCACACCGTCAGGGCCGGTCACGCTCACGGTGCGGCCACCTCGACCTGGGCGGACTGAGCGACAGTCAGTGCCCAGCTCCGGGTCCTGTCCCAGTCCTCCTGGGTGAGCACGCTCCCGCAAGCAGGCAGAGTGCAGTGCACCAGGCGATCGGCTCCCGGCACCGAGGGTGGGACGATCACCAACGACCAGGCACCACATGACGGGCAGCGCACCTCGGTGACCCGGCGCTCCGGCTCCTGGACGGGCCAACGAGCCAACGCCCTACCGGTAGCCGGCACCAGATCGGCGATCATGTCCGCGGCCCAAGGCTGGGAGGCGACCCACTCCAGGTGCGGGTCCAGCCAGGCAACGAGACGACGCGTGTCCTCCGGCTCCCGAGGACCGAGGATCACCGGGTCGGCGCCGCCGCCGGCGACGTCGGCCCAGTCCAACGGCCCGGCCACCGGACGCCCCTGCGACCATCGGCACAGGCCTACCGGCAGGCTGCCGGCAGTCGGGTGCTCCACCGCGACCTCCTGCGCGTAAGTGCCCAGGATCGCGTGCAGCTCATCGGCCGCCACCAGCGCATCGGAGTACAGGCACCCAGGCCCCGGCGTTGACCGGCCACCACCAGTCCGGCCTAGCGGACTCCGCAGCGAAGGAACACCCATATCGAACAGGTGTTCAATCAGGGATGGCAGGGTCCGGACCGAGGACT
This sequence comes from Actinomyces sp. HMSC075C01, assembly GCF_001812965.1. NCBI lineage: Bacteria > Bacillati > Actinomycetota > Actinomycetes > Actinomycetales > Actinomycetaceae > Actinomyces > Actinomyces sp. HMSC075C01. The sequence continues at coordinate 172,852 of NZ_KV810987.1, read as the reverse complement.
GAAGACGCCCCCAGCACCAGGAGCACAACACCCCGAACTCCGCCTGACGAGGCAGGCAACCGGCGCACTCAACCTCCTCCGGCTGCCCGCACTCATCCCTGCCCCATGCCCACCCGTCACACTCGGCCAGGTGATGGCCACGAATCGCGCAGCCCGACGCGCACTGACTCATCGCATGTCTCCTTGCACCTTCATCATGAACGTGGCGGCCAACCCCGCCTGAGTAATGACCGACCCGGCGGACTCGAAGAAGAACCCGTTACCGGGATCCGAGACGTCAGCGGTGTCGACCAGCTGGACAGCCACAAGCCACGCGCCACCCAGGGACCCAGGCATCTCATCGGCCACGTGCGCAGCGATCGCCTCCTCAAGCACCCGCTTCGTAGCAGCACTCACCGGTGGATCACCTCGTCCCCGATCACCGCGAGCACCAGCGCGGCCCACGCTCGACGCAGCTCACGATCCGCTTCCTCGAGGGAACCCGGCACATAGAGGTTCTGGTCATCCCGCGTCCGCCGCAGATCCCGACGGACCTCGGCCCAACCCTCTTTGAGAACGCTCAGTAACCGGTTCATCTTCTGGCCCTTCGCCGTCGTCGTGGTCTTCTCCGCCCGGTGCCAGGGGGCGCGGCTCCCAGCCCGATCCCAGTCCCGGGCAGACCCTTCCCAGGCCCTGTCCCAGGCCCTGTCCCAGGACCCGAGGCCCGGCCCTGCCCGTCCCTACCCGACCCGGCGTATCCAGATTCCGTACCCGGCGGATCTGTCTCGATCTGTCCGGATCTGACCTGATCTAGCAGATCCGGACAGATCGAGGGGGTCGACCGCGCCCCAGGGGCTGCGCGTGCGGCGTCCTGCGGCCCGCCGGCAGGGTCAACCGTCTCCACGTGTGCCTCATCATCACCGCGCGCTGACGGGCTGCCCAACTGGCTGCTGGACGGCCTGCCCCAGTGGAGCTGGGGTGCTCGACCCGGCCGTGTCCCTGCCTGGCTGGCAGGTCGGCTGGGGAACGTGTCTGGCGCGCGGAAGGCCTCGGCCGCTGGGGCAGGCCTCTCCTCACCGGTGGTGAGGGGCTCAACCCGACCAACGCGGTCCGACTGGCTGTCGGCGCGTCCGGGGAGCCTGCGATGAGCTGCCTGGTCCGGCTGGCTGCCAGGCAGGCTGGATGCGGAGACGGGTCCAGGCCGGGGCGGCTGGCTGCCGGCCCCGACTCCGTCGACGGTCTGCGAGGACGTCCGCACGTCGCTACCCGCACGCAGGGGCTTGGTCCCCTCCGCAGCGAGCTCGGGCGGGCGCATGTCGTGAAGCGCCAGGACGTCGGCGTGGCCGTTGAGCCACTCACGAGTCCGAGGCGAGTAGTACGGGCGGTCCGGAGGAGTCAGCAGCGGCCGGATGCGATCGGCCGCCGCCATTCCCTCCGATGGGGGCAGCCCCTTGGAGGCGTTGCCCCGGATTGAGTTGCACGACCGGCAGGCCACGACCTCGCTGTGCCACGTTCCCGACTGGCCGGGCAGGCGATGGTCGTAGGTGCCTCCCTTGCCGCCCTTGCGGTCGGCCCAGTTGACGACCTTCCCGCAGTAGCGGCATGCGTCGCCATCGCGCCAGCGCACCGGCACGATGATCGACAGGTCCCCGTTGTTCGCCTTGCGGTCGCGCTCCCACGCGACCTCCTCGGCGGTCTTGATGTGGACGAAGTCCGGATCTGCCACCAGGCGGAAGAAGCGTCTCCCGGATCCGGGCTCAACGTCCTGCACCCCGTAGCCGGCGAAGGCCGCCAGCTCGAGCAGGTGATCGGCTTGAGACTTCGAGCCGGCCATCTGCACCGCCGACGAGTACCAGAACACGTAGTCCGTCAGGTACTGCGCGCTCATCGCCGCCAGGCGCAGCATGAACCCGAACACCTCGTTGACCGACCTGTCATCGGCATCCGGGTGCTCCGCGACCGCCAGCACGATCGGGTGCGTGGCCGCAGTATCAGTCAAACGTGCCCAAGGCATGGAACGGGGATCTCTCTACTCGCAAACAACAGGACATCTACAGCACCAGGCGGATCCCGGCCGTGAGCGCGATGGCGTCTCATGGGGACTCCACTCAGAACGGGGGCTCGTCTTGGAAGGCTGCTTGCCCGCTCGTGGCCCACGGGTCGTTTCGGGCGCCGCCTTGGGGCGCCTGCCAGGACCCGGCCACCGGCGGCTGGGCTGGGGCCTGCTGCTGGGGCTGGCCGATGCCGGAGCCGAAGGCCGTGGGGCCGGCCTGACTGCCGCCGCGCGGCTGGCGGGTGACCTGGGCCTTGGCGTAGCGCAGGGAGGGGCCGA
>NZ_KV810987.1:122236-170441 GCF_001812965.1 Actinomyces sp. HMSC075C01 | reverse complement strand
CATCGACCTGCATCTCCACCACCGTGCGGTTCTCGCCCTCACGAGTGGTGTAGGAGCGCTGAACCAGCCGGCCCTGGACGATGACGCGCGTGCCCTTGGTCAGCGACTCGGCCACGTTCTCCGCGGCGTCGCGCCAGATCGAGCAGCGCATGAACAGGGCCTGGCCGCCCTTCCACTCGCCGGCCTGGCGGTCGAAGGTACGCGGCGTGGAGGCGACCGTGAAGGAGGCCACCGCTGCCCCGGAGGGCGTGAAGCGCATCTCGGGGTCCGCGGTGAGGTTCCCGACCAGAGTCAGCACGGTCTCACCGGCCATCAGCTGCACCCCCTCGAGTGGTGGTGGGCGAGGCGGCGGCCCAGGACGACCACGGCCGCGACGATGACGGCGACGCTCATGCCTTCCCAGCCTCGTTCTCAGCACCGACGAACTGGGGAACTCGCTCGTAGGTGACGGTGAAAACAGCGGGATCGCAGGCGTAGAACTCCCCGGCGACGCCGCGGATGATCCACCACCCTTGGGGAGCATGCATGACACCCTCAGCCGTAGCAACGAGGAAGTGCCCAGTGGCGGGGTCGATGCTCACACCGTTGGCTGGCGCGGGGACGCGGCCCTCCAGAACCTTCAGTGGATCGAAGGATCCCAGGGTGTTGTCCTCGATCCACTGGTAGACGGCATGGTCATGAACCGCATCGCCGGTCAGCTGGGCTGCCTGGACGGTGATGGGCAACTTGCGCCAGGTACCGACGACTTCAGCTGCGCTGATGGCCTCGACGGTGAAAGTGGACATGAAGGTCTCCTTGTCTGGTCAGTCGGAGCACCGGCACTCGCCAGTGAGGGGGTTGATGGGGCGTCCGCAGGAGAAGCAGAGGTTCTCCGTCGGGGGCCGGTAGTCGAAACGGTGGCGCGGTCGACGTCGAGGAACCGCGTTGGGTGTCGGAGCGGCTTTGGTGGGGGAGAGGGGCTGCTCGACGGCGGTGGCAGTCTCAGCCTCATCCGCGTGCCCGGCCTCGGCTGTCGCCGGGGTGACGCAGCTCCTGCACTCACCGGCGCGCCCGTAGGGAACGGTCGAGGCCGGCCAGCCGTTGGTGATGCCCTTACTGGGGCGCATGACGGCGCCGCAGGAGCGGCAGTGGATGGGGCCGGAGGAGAAGTCGATGAGCACTCGACGGGCACCTTTTGCTGTTGAGGCACTCACGGCTGGACCTCCTTGTCATAGAGACGCAGCCGGAAGTCGTACATCGACTGCCCCAGGTTCTTCTCGCTGACGGCTGGGGCACGGCGCAGGTCCGGGCCGAGCAGGTGCTCGGCGTCGTCGTCGGGCAGGACACCCGCTTTGACCAGACCGTCGACGATGGGCTTGACCGTGGCCATCCAGTTGTGCGGATCCCGGCGCTTACGGTCAGGGAAAGCGATCTCGACAGTAAGAAGAGCGCGCTTAAGGTGCGGTGCGCGCGAGGCCCTTGCGATCTGCTTGGCGAGCTGACGAATGTGCTTGCTCTTGTTGGCTCTCAGTCGCCAGTGCTCCCGGTCGTTGAGGTTCAGCACGTCACTGGCAGCAAGGCGGATCACCGCCTCCCAGACCGGTTCCGGGCTCATGAGGCCACCTCCTGCACCTGGCTCGTGGGGGCAGGCTTGAGCGGGCCGAAGTCGACCCGGATACCGTTGTCACGCAGCCACTGCCCCAAGGAGTCGCCGCCCCGGACACGTCCCTGGAGGGCGTCATCGAGGAAGCTCAGTAAGGAGAATGCCTGGGCGACCTCGCAGTCCTTGGTGGCCACGACGTCGGAGCGGGAGGAAGCGTCGACGGACTGGGAGGGAGCGGTCAGGGTCGCCTCGATCCCATCCTGGTGATCGAGCTCGACACGGATAGTGATCCTCATGCCGCGTCACCCCCGAACGGGACTTCGTCGTCGGTGAGGTAGCGGGTGATGAGGTCTGGGCGGTGACCCTGCCAGGAGGTGATGATGCGCCGCCCCGACCCCGGCGCCCGCAGAACGACCGCCGGTGTGGTGGTGATGCCCCGGGAGAGCAGCAGGCTCTGGTGGCTCTCGGCGGACATCTCGGTGAACGTGACGTCCTCCTCGCCCAGGAGGCGGGTGGTCGCACGGCACGCCTCATGCCCCTGTGCGGTGTAGACCTCGACCAGGACCAGCCCGTTGGCTGGCGAGGCGTGGCCGGCCACGAGGTCCAGGGCGGTCAGCTCACCGTCCCGCTGCCGGTCATACCAGGCCGGCGCGTCACTGATGCCGGCGACACCTGCCATCGGTGTGCGCAGGGTGCGGGCGGTGAACTGGACTCCCTGGTCGGTGAGCTCGTCGATACCGTCATGGTCCAGGTCGTCACCGTCGAGGTAGCTGGTGATGATCTTCAGGATCTGGGAGACCACGCGGACCTCACGGCGCTGGCCGGCGACGACGCCGTCCCGGCTGGTCGCGTCAACGCTGGGCGCCGGAGCGGTCGCGGTCATCTCCATGCCCTCGGACAGGTCGGCGTCAATGCTCAGGTGCACTCTCATGCCGCGTCGCCCCCGAACGGGCCCTCGTCGCCCTCGTCACCCTCGGTGTTCCCGGAGGTCTCGGTGGTGCTGGTGGGGTTGGTTTGGGTGCGGATCCAGTGCTGGATCTCGGTGACCAGGGTGTGCTCGGCCTCGCGGGCAGGCTCTCCGCCGGGTGGGGTGCCATCCAGGAGAAGGTCCATGAGGGCCTCAACGGCGGGGCCGTCGCAGGCGGGCACGCCCAGGGACACCTCGCTGGTGCCGTAGGCGTCGCCGGTAGCCAGGACGGTCAGGCCCATCAGGGACTCCAACGCCCCGGAGGCCACCAGCAGGTGGCCGGTGGCGGTGGCCACCAGGGGCAGGCCGCCCAGGGCGGTGGCCGTGGCCTTCCATGCGGCGAGCTGGTCTTCGGGGATCAGGAAGGAGGCCTCCTGGGCTACCGGCTCGGCGCACACGCGCAGCACAGTGGCAGCACCGTCGACGCGGTCCAGGCCGCTCTCGTCGAAGTACTCGCCCTGGGCGCGGATACGGATGGTGCGGCCCTCCAGGAGCCCGTCGACGTCGGTGGCCTGCAGGGTCTGGGCGGTGATATCCAGGCGCAGGCGCTCAGTGCCGGTGGACTTGAACACCTGGGTGATGACCTTCAGCGCCGGGGCTGTGAAGTCCAGGCCCTCGGTCGTGTCCGTCTCGGTGCCCTGCTCGGTGGGGTCGTCGACCTCCAGCAGCGGGACCAGCGCGACCGCCGCCCGCTGCCGGTTGGTCGCGACCAGCGCCAGGCGCATGCGCTCGACGTCGGCGACCACGCGGACGCGCTCCACCCCGCCGCCGTCCTTCTCCTTGCCCACGTGCGGGATGACCGCCTTGATCGCTGCGGTCAGGTCCTCTGCTCGGCACACGGCCGATACCGTGGCCCTCAGCCCCGGTGCCATTGTTGGTGTCATGACTGGCCCTCCTCGGCCTGGTCCGTCCTGGTGGTCTTGGTGGTGGGTTTGGTGCCGGGGACCTGGTGCAGGTCGCTGGCGTCGGTGGCATCCTCGACGTCCTGGCAGTAGTCGGCCTCGACGTCGGAGAGGGTGTAGCCGAGCTGTTCGAGGAAGCGCAGGTGCAGGCGGGTCATCATGGCGGACACGCCCCTGGTGTCGGTCCAGGTGTCCTTCTCGATGGAGCCCTCCATCGCTGCCAGCGCGAAGGTCAGCAGGGCCACCTCAGCGGCAGGTGCCGTCGGCAGCACCGCCCTCAGCGAGGGCAGGTCGCAGGCCAGCCGCTCCCTGCCCTTCTCCAGGGCGGTGGACGACACCCTCATGTGGGTCCAGCGCAGCACCGGGAAGAGGTACAGCGGCAGCCTGGAGCGCCAGGCCACCGCCGGGAGGCGGGTGCCCGAGGTCAGCAGCCGGTCCTGGATCCACTGGCGGCGCACGCCGTTAGCGGCGTCCATGGCCTTGTTGCGGCGGATCTTCTCCGTCCTGGCCTTGCGCTGCTCCTCCTCCATGGGCCCTGAGGTCGCCCCGGAAGTGTTGCGGGCCCACCGGTTGCGGTGCCCGTGGGCCCTCCAGTCGGTGCACCACAAGGCGACCCGCGTCCCGGTGACCTTGCGCTGGTCACCCTCCCAGGTGACGGTGGGGTACACCACGGCGACGTGGCCGGGGCAGGAGGAGTGCGTCGCCTCGGTCAGCACCTCACCATGCTCATCGACCAGGGAGTCCAGGCGCTGGCCCTTGTCATAGAGGGACCACTCCTTGGCATCCTCAATGGCCCGGATCCCCTGGGCCTCAAGCTCAGCGCGCTTGTCGGCCAAGATCCGTTCCTCCTCGGCCTCGGCACGAGCCCGAGCGACGATGTGCTCGACCTGGTCGGGCCGCTCGATCGCATCGGCGACAGCCTTGGCCACCACCGGTGAGTCCTCCACGGCGTCGGTGGCTAGCTCAGCCAGGTGACCGAGCCCAACCAGGTCGATCTGCGGGCGCTCGACGGCGGCCTGGCGCACGGCCTGCGGGGCGCTTGCCACGGCCCTGGCGGCCGCGACCTCCTCACCCCGGATACCCCGCCTGCGCAGGTCCTGGGCAGGTACGCCCAGGAGCACGAGCTGCTGGATCGCGTCGGCCCGCTCCGCGCTGTTGCAGTGCTCGGCCTCGTCATTGACCATCAGCTGGCTGGCGATCCGCTCGGCCTCGTCATCGACCCGCACCACCCGCACCGGCACGCTCTCCAGGTGCAGGGTCAGGGCTGCGTCCAGGCGGCGGTGACCGTCCAGTACGACCATGCCCGTCAGGGATATGTAGACGTCGATGTCCTTGACCACGCCGTGAGCGCGGACCGTCTCCAGGAAGCCCTTGCCCGCCCGCAGGTCACGGCGCACGTTCTCCCCGGCCTGCAGGTACTCGGGGTTGACCAGGTAGCGGGCCCCCTCCACAACATGGTCCAGAGGGTGGGTGGCCTCCTGGCGGGACAGGACCCTGGGGCCCTGCTCCACCACGGCCGGCGAGACGGGCACCGGCGGGGTCAGACCCACATCTCGGCAGGTCTGCGCCAGGCCGGCGATACCGTATACAGCCGGGCTGTTAGGGGTCGCGGGGCGCTCCACGCCCACCCAGCCGGCCGCCTCCAACCGGTCCAGCACCCGGCGCAAGGTCCGACGGTCCAGCCCGGTGCTCTGGGCCAGCACCGCCTGGGAGATCTCCACCGCCGGCTCTCCGCCGGCCGCATCAAGCAGCGCGAACACCACCAGGCGGGCCTGCTCGTCGTCGACGCCGATCACCGGCCGCTTCACTGTCGCAGTCATGAGAACAGTCCTTCCTGAACACTGGCCCTGCGCTGCCTGGCGCGCACCCGCGCGCCCTCCTCGAGCCACCTCGACGACACCGACTCCGTGTCACCGACCAGCCTCATCGGCCCAGTCAGCTCACGCGCCGCCCACAGCACATGGGCCTCCACCTGGGGGGCCACGCGCCCAGCCTCAGCCAGGCAGGACGCCACCGCCTGCGCCGACCCCGACACGGCGGACGCAATCACCGCCACCGTCAACCGCAACGCCTCTGACTGCTGCAAAGGCGTCAACGCCTGCCACAGATCCCGACGCCGCCCCGACTGCACATTCCCACTCACGCTGCCACCGCCGTCCGTGCTGCTCGTGAGGGCTGGTGAGGAGGAATGTCCCGGACGCGGAAGACCGCTGAGATGAACGGGTCCTGGCCGTGATGAACTGTGAACACCACCTGTCCCGTCACCCGGTAGCTGAGGCGTTCCAGCTCCGTTCGCGCCCAGCGCTCCAGATCCCGCTTCTCCCGCCCGAGCCAGGTCCCCTCAGCCGGCAGCGGCCAGAACACCGTCGCCGCAGAGCCTCGGATCGTCATCTCAGGTCTCCCCCAACGGGTACGCAGCCGCGCGGAGGTACGTTCCTCGGCTATGGCGGCCTGCTGCCAGTGCTTGAAACACATGCCATAGCTCTTGTGTCGCACGGTGTTCGCCCACTCGCCCTCGGCGCGCTGGCTGCGGGGACGCAGCATCGTAGTACAGCCCCGGGCGACGCACTGGACCGGGCCGTGGGACCAGTCGATCTTCGTAGACCTCCGCCGGCTCATGCCGCCACCCCCGACGGGTCATCCGAGCCAGCAGCCTCAACAGAACTGGTGTCACCGATGCCAGGCTCCTCCCACCAGGGGCGTACGCCGGCCTCCGGTGAGAGCTCCAGCATGATCACCCCGGTGCCCACAAGGACGACGGCGGGGATCGCCAGCCCGGAGAAGGCCCACGCTCGGGTCAGGCAAACGACCAGGTTCCCCAAGATCAGCAGGGCTCCCAAGGCCAGCAGGACGGCGCCCCACCGGGCCTGCCGAGACGACAGGGACGGCGTCGGAACGCTTCCGCGCTCCTCGGCCAGGACATCAAGAATGCTCACCTCTCGGTACTCCCGGCGCAGACGCAGGGCCCTACGAACAGACACGGCTATGGCTGACAGCCGGGACCTGCGCTGGTGACGCGGTGTGTAACGGGTTTCCATGGGTATACTCCTTCGCGGATTCATTGGTTGATTCCTTCGCCCCGCCGCTGACGCACACAGCGCGGGGCGCCCTCTTGCCAGGGCAGGTGCACGCGGTCACCCGCGCAGCTCGTGGCTCTCGATCCACAGGTCGAGGTCATGAGGGCGGACCACCTTGGTCCTCTCCCCGAACTCGATCGAGGGCAGATCCTCTGTCCGGATGGCAGCCAGCACCGCCTTCCTAGGCAGCCCGGTCAGGCGACACACCTCCGTCACGTTGAGAGTGCGCACTTCCTCCACGGCGCCCGCCAGCAACAGCTTCTCAAGGCGATCCAGGCGCTCCGCGAGCGCGTCCAGTGTCATCGCGCTCATCGCTTGCCCCTATCGTCGAGCAGGCCCTGATGGTCAGTGCTGACGGAGCCAACAGAGACCTCGTCGATAGACTTGTCGCCACTATCCGTTGGCGGCTGACCCGAGTCCCCGCTCTGAGCGCTGTTGTCCTTTACCTGGGAGGAGCCATGAGCCGCATCGATCCTGGTCTCATCATCGATATCGTCAGCGGAGTCGCCGGCATCGGCGGACTGCTTCTTGCGGGCCTGGCGAACAAGCGAGCGAAGGAGGCGAACCGCCTCACCGAGAAGGCCAACGATGTCGCCGCGAAGAGCCTCGCCGAGGCACAGAAGGCAACCTGCGTCGCCCAGGAGGGCAACCGCATAGCCGGCGACGCGAACACGGTCGCCGAGCGGGCGCTGGCCGCCACTACGGACCACATCCAGTACCGCTGGAAAATCGAGATCGAGGGTGAGCCTCCCGCCGTCACCGTCGTCAATGACAGCGCACACCCCGCGATGCACGTGACCATCTCTGTCGACGATGGACACGAAGTCATAGCTACAGGCAGCGCCGACACTGTGCCCGGTCTCAGCAAGCTCCCCCTCGGTCTCGAGGGCACGCTCCAGGAACACATCAAACGCAGCCGCAAGCACCAAACCGTCGTCGTCAGTGACGGCTTCGTCGGCATCCGAAGCAACTACCACTTCGACCTGCGATTCACCATCACTGCTGAGACCGACTCCGGGGTACCGCACAGCGACGTCTTCCAGCAGCGCTTCTCCATAAGCCAGGGCAAGATCAAGACCGCCCGAAGACGAGGCTGACATCTCGGGACCGGACACGGACGATCCTGTCCCGTGGGTGGAGTAGTTGATGAGGCAGGGAACGGTCATGTGCCGTAGCCGGTGCTCCTCGTCTCTGAGCCACTGGCTGCCGAGCCCCTCGTCGATGGCCCGCATAGCGGCAACGCGGTACGCGTCGAGGTAGGCCTCCTGCCGAGGGGAAGACAGAGACTCCTGCGCAGCCAAGCCGTTCTCGTAGTCGAGGATCTCCTCCTCGGACCATCCAGTCACGTCAGGCATCACGCCACCTCCTCACCGGAAGTAGCCGACGGAGAAGAAGCCGCGAACGCTGTGTCCATGACGTGCGAGCCTGTTGATGTGTTGAAGAAGCGCTCTTCCGCGTCGGCGGTGAGCGTGGCGGCTGTGAGGCCGAGGTGCTCCGCGACGACGGCAAGTTCCGCTGGGGAGAAGGCGACCTGGCCGCGGCATTTGCGGCCGAATACGTTGGGATGCATGCCGATCTCGGAGGCCATCTCTCCCTGGCTGATGCGGGCGCGTCCGAGTTCGGCTCGGACGACGCCTGACACCTCCTGGTCGAGGTCGGCGAACCGAATTGGGTTTGAGGTCATGGGCAACATGATGAAACCCAATTCGGTTCATGTCAAACCTACTTCGGTTGCGCTTTGGTAACGGCTGTGTCACTGTGGAGCCATGGCACGTGCAAAGCAGCTCAGGCCCGTCGATCACCTAACCCAGTCACTGCTTGCTGACGCGGTGCGTGAGACCGGCGCCAAGCACGCGGATGTTGGCGAGAAGGCTGGCATGTCGCAGAACCGGGTTTCGATCATTCTGCGCCTCGGAACGCCTCCTGCGACGGTTGGTGAGATCTCTGCGATCGCGCGGGCGATCGGCCGGAGTGGGTCGGAGTTCATAGCCGCTGCTGAAGCGGAAGTGGCGTCGGCGGCGACTCGTTCGAGCTCGGACCGTACCGGTTCGGTTGCACCTTCACTAAGCCCAGGTAACGGTACCCGTGAAGCTTCGGGGAGTGATGCGGGTGTCTCCGGTGACGCACGAGTGTTATCGCTTCGCCCTGACGCACCCCCGCCACCGCCGCTTGCTGCGGCTGCGGCCCGTGTCGTGGCCCACCGTCCCGAGTGGGAGGCGGAGAAGGCCCGCCGTGAGCATGAGTTGGGCGTGCAGCCTGAAGGCGACTAACTTACGGGTAACAATTTAGATACAACCTCAAATAAGACGGTCTAATCGGCCCATGTCAGACGGTGCGGGGGCAAGATGAGCCCACCTATTCACCTGTCCGGTTCCCTCCGGGCCTTCCCCCTCCTTAACTAACATGTCCCAAACAGATTGCGGGGCGCGCACGCAGCGCCCCTGGAGCACCCTGCTCCCAGCCCATCCCAACACCGACGTCTGGCCCACCAACTCCCTCCCACCCACCGTCCTAGGGTGCACCGACGGAACCTCCATCTGGCTCACCGTCGAGCAGACCGTCGCCGAAGCGCGATGCACCCTCGTCCACGAGCTCATCCACCTCGAGCGCGGGCACAGCACCTGCCAGCCTCCTGACGTCGAGGCCGACGTCGCACGTGAAGCCGCCCAACGCCTCATCCCCATCGATGAGCTCGCCGACGCACTCACCCAGGCACGCAGCGAGCTCGAGGCCGCAGAACTGCTCTGGGTCGACGTCGACACCCTGCGAACCCGCCTCGCCTTCCTCGATGACGTCGAGTACTCCCGCCTTGGCCTGGCGCACGACCTCGCCTGCTAAGCCCCAGGAACGGTGAGGCGGCCCACCGCCCGAGATGGGTGGTGGGCCGCCTCACCGTCTTGTCTGTCAGCTGTTCGGCTTATTGGAGCGACTCGCCGCGATGATCTGGGGGCCAGCCGATACGGCTGTGGCTACTCCCGTCAAGGTCGCGGCAACGGGCTGGCCGTAGATCCCAAGGATGACTGTCGCCACAAGAAGCCCCCAAGGGAGAAAGGCGACAGCCCAGGCCGAACCAAGGAAGGCCCGAGCTTCAGTCCGCGTCGTCAGCCGCTGGTTCTCAATCTCGGCGGCTTGTCGATTCTCAGCCATCGTCAAGATGCGATCCGCGGCCCCGGGCTGCGTCCGTTCGAAGGCGCCGAAATCGCTCGGCGCAGGAAGTGGACCGGTGTAGGCCTGCGTCAGCTGGAACGACGACTGGATGCCTGCGAGCGGCTCTCCGTCTGCATCGCCGAGGACAGGCTGCGACCAACTGACTCCCACGCCTTCGACGTCACGTCTCGCTGAGGAGTCCTCAACCGCCTGTAGTTCCCCACGCTCGGGTTCACGGCGAGGCGGAACCCCCGAGTCGCGCCGGACCGGATCGCTGCGGACACCGTCGTTACCGTCATGGTTCGCCTCCTCTGCGGCCGTGCTCACGACATCACCATCATATAGGTACAGGGGCGTTGCCCCATGGGGGTAATCGATCCATTTGAGATTTTCCTTTCAGCAGATGGGAACAGGGATGGGGGAGTCATACATCAGGTGATGGCGCCAGCAACCTCTTCCAACGAGGCAGCCTGGAGCTCCAGGCTGGGATGCTGGTAGCGGGCCGTCGTCAGAGCCTGCGTCTGCCCAAGAATCTCCTGTGCGGTCCTCAGCGAGACGCCCGCCTCGAGCAGCAGCGTTGCTGCCGTATGGCGCGCCGAGTGCAGCCTCATCGGAGGCAGCCCCTCCTCCTTTAGCGCCGTCTTCCAGTCCTCGTGATCGCGACGAGGATCGACGGGGACCCCTGGCTGTGACTCGAAGACGAACCTGGTTGGCCTAGCAGTCTCAAGATGTTCGGCGAGCGAATCGGCCAGAACCTGCGGCAAGGCGACGCGGCGTTGTGAGCCAACGGTCTTGGGACGCAGGAGCCACAGGCCGCCGTGAACCTGCTCTGCCTCCATGTGCGACGGGACCGGCGCCTCACGATCAGGGCAGTCGCCCGCCCTCTGGTAGCCACATGGCCAGGCTCCCAGAGCCTTGATCCCGCACCCGTGCTCCCAAGTCACCCTGCGCAGTTCCCAGGCGAGATCCGCCCAGGGCATCGCATCGTCAAGGTGGAGGTGATCGAGCTGCAGGCCGAGCGCCTCGCCTTGACGCTCTCCAATCATGAGCGCCAACGACCATCTCGCATGATCGCCTCGTGAGCGCCTCGCTCTCAGGAACCTGCGGGCCTCCTCAGCGCTCATCGCACGAGGCGGCTGCGACAACGTCGGCGGAGCCTTCACCAGACGCGCCACGTTCCTGGGTGCCACTCCCTCACGCTCGGCAGCCGCGAGCGCGGCGCGCAGGACTCGGTGGACTTTGGCGGCGGTGGAGGAAGATCTGCCCGACTGAGCGATGTGACGATGAAGGGTTCGGATGTCGCTGGAGGAGAGGCGGTCGATCCGGCAGCGACCGATAGCTGGGACGATGTGTGTGCGGGTGAGGGAGCGATAGTCGGCTGTTGTGGCGGGCTTGCGGATCGGGGCGACGTCCTGGTCGATCCACTGCTCCATCCACTCGGCAACGGTCACAGGGCGGTTGGTGGAGACGTTCCCGGTGCGGGCGAGCTCGTTCTGCGTCTCTCGCATCTTGCGCAGTGCTTCGACCTTGGAACGGGTGCGGAATACCTTGCGGCGCCGGCGGCCGGTGGCTGGGTCCGGTGGGAGCGGGACTGCGGCCACCCACCGACCCTGGGCGTCCTTGTAGACGGATCCCTCGCCCTTGCCCCGTCTTGCGCCCATCCCCTGCTCCTCCTTGGCTGGCTACCATGTAGCCCATCGTGTAGCCAAAGGATACCGGAAATAGCCGACATGGGCGTCTCTAGTGAGGAGGGGGAGGCGCTGGTATTCCGCGGTGTGACGGCTTTTCGTTGGTACCCCCTGTGGGGCTCGAACCCACGACCTTCGGATTAAAAGTCCGCAGCTCTGACCAACTGAGCTAAGGGGGCGTGCCGACGGCCGGAAGCAGAGTCCAGACGCCATCGGCAGGGGCCAGCATAGCCGGACAACCGACCGCCGTGTCGAACCGGCCTCACCGTCGGCCGGAAGTGAACCCACGGGGGAGCGCCCATGCTCCCGCGAGACAATGGGTCTGCGCGTCGTCGCCGGCGCGCCTGCACCGCGTGAGGAGTCCCCATGGCCCGCCAGTTCCACCGCCCCGCCCGGCTCGACCCCGAGGCCGCCGAACAGATCGAGGGCAGCACCGACACCGCCGTCGCCTCCGAGCTCGCCCACCGCGCCGCCCAGGCGCTCATCGGCGGCTTCCCCGGCAGCGAGACCGAGGGCGACCCCATCACCCGCTCCGGCATCGTCGCCGCGGTCGCCACCAACGGCATCGACGACATTGCCGAGCTGTGGGCCGACTCCTCGGCCACTACCCTGCCCGGCACCCTGTGGCGCCTGTTCCTCGTGCGCGAGTGGATCCGCCGCGACCCCGAGCTCGTCGCCCGCCGCTACGCCACCGTCGTCGACCTCACCGAGGCCGACGACACCACGAACGCCCGCCTCGAGTCCGCCCTCAGCGAGGCGCGCCCCGTGCCCTCCCCGACCGACCTGCGCGAGTGTCTCGACGCCGTCCTGGCCGGCAGCGTCGAGGGCTCCGTCACCGAGATCGCCCCGCTGCTCAGCGCCACCGCCGGATTCCTGCGCGCCCTGGCGGCCGGCTCCAACCCCGTGTGGATCGAGGACGACACCGACGAGCTCGCCGACCGCGTCACCCGCCGCGACTCCGCCCTCCTGGCCACCGCCGACGAGCTCACCGACGCCACCCGCCGCGCCGCCGCCGGACTCCTCGACTGAGAGGGCCTTGCGCAGGGGCTATCCGGGCGCGAGATGTCCAAATCGGTGACAAAGGCCCGAAGCAAGCCTTCGTGGACGGATCAAAACCGCATGATTCCGCGGTTCTGTTGAAGGCGTGAAGAGTGCGCAGGCTCCTTTGTCACCGATTTGGACACCAACGGCACCATCGGCGAGATCATGAACGCTGCGTCGGCGCAGTATCCGCGTGCATCGCCGCCGCTGCGGGCAGAAAAGTGGTGCTGACGCTCGGATGCGGTTGCCGAACAGCCGCTGCGTGAGGACTGAATCGCCGTGAGGAGTAGGGAAGTGTGCCGCACGCGATGGGGAGGAGTGCGCAGCGGGGTCGCCTATCGGCCATGAGTCCCCAGAACGGGCGGGAGCGGTGGGCCTCGCATATTCGCCGAACCGGACCGGACCTCCGCCCCACAAGGCTGCCCGGACGTGGGACCATGTGGCCATGACCAACGACGCGCCCCACTCCGCCCCCACGCCGCTCTCCCGCTTCCTGGGCGGGTGGATGCGTCACCCCAACCTTCAGGAGCTCGGGCAGGTGACCGACGACGCCGAGGCGGCCGAGACTGTTGAAGCCGCGGAAGCCACGGAGGCCGCCGAGTCGGCGGTCTCGCCCGAGGCCGCGAGCACCGGCGGGCCGGCCGTCTCCGCCGAGGTCGCCGACCCCGACGACCCCGAGGGCTCCGAGGAGACGGTCGAGGAGGAGCACGTCATCGAGGTCGCCGACCCGCGCGACTTCGCCGACGACTCCGGCCCCCAGTACGAGGATGAGGACTTCGACGACATCGTCGACGGCGAGGAGGCCCCCGCCCCCGGCCCCATCGGCACCGCGACCCCCGCCATCGCCCCCTCCTCCATCACCTCCGCCAGCTCGCACTCGGCCCCGTCCGCCGCCGAGGCCCAGGCGACCTCGTCGACCACGGCGCTGGGGGACCGGGGCCTGCCCGCTCCCGGCGGCGACCCCCGCTCGGGCCCCGCCGCCGGCTCCGACAGCGCCCCCTCCGCGGCCTCCTCACAGAGCTCGGCCGGCGCGACCGGTGCCAGCGCCGCGGCAGACGCCGCGGCCTCGGCCGCCTCCGCCGACACCGCCCAGGCGGACCCCGAGGATCTCCTGCCGCCCCTGAAGTCCTTCAAGAACCGCTTCATCGACCGGGAGCTGACCTGGCTGGACTTCAACGAGCGCGTCCTGGAGCAGGCCGAGGACCACACCCTGCCCCTGCTGGAGCGCGCCTGGTTCCTGGCGATCTTCTCCTCCAACCTGGACGAGTTCTACATGGTGCGCGTCGCCGGGCTCATGCGCCGCATCAAGGCCGGCATCACCCCGGTGCGCGCCTCCGGCCTGGACGCCAACCAGGTCCTGGCCCAGGTCACCAGCCGCACCAAGGAGCTCACCGCCCGCCATGCCGCCCTCTTCCAGGAGGACATCCGCCCGGCCCTGGCCAAGCGCAACGTGGACATCCTGGGCTGGGACGAGCTCAACTCCGACCAGCAGGAGCGCCTGACCCGCTACTTCCGCCACCAGATCTACCCGGTCCTCACGCCACTGGCGGTCGACCCCTCCCACCCCTTCCCCTACATCTCGGGCCTGTCCCTCAACCTCGCCGTCATCCTGCGCAACCCGCGCAGCGGCAAGGAGCACTTCGCCCGCATCAAGGTGCCCGACTCCCTGCCGCGTCTCATCCAGGTCCCCGGCCGCGAGCTCGACGCCGCGGACAAGGCCGCCGGCTGCGCCGTCATCCCCATCGAGATCGTCATCGGCCAGCACCTCGACCACCTCTTCCCGGGCATGGACATCCTGGAGCACCACCTCTTCCGGGTCACCCGCAACGAGGATCTCGAGGTGGAGGAGGACGACGCCGAGAACCTCCTCAAGGCCATGGAGAAGGAGCTCGAGCGGCGCCGCTTCGGCGACTGCGTGCGCCTGGAGGTGGAGGACACCATCTCCTCCTTCACCCGCCGCTACCTGGTGCGCGCCCTGGGCCTCAAGGGCGACGACGTCTTCGAGCTCCCCGCCCCCCTGGACCTGACCTGCCTCAACCAGCTCCACGACCTGGACATCCCCGACCTGAAGTACCCACGCTTCGTGCCGGTGACGGCCGCGGGCCTGGCCGCCTACGAGTCCTCCTCCGCGCCGGACGTCTTTGCGGCCATGCGCGAGCACGACGTCCTCCTGCACCACCCCTACGACTCCTTCTCCACCTCCGTCCAGGAGTTCGTGGCCCAGGCCGCCGCCGACCCCAAGGTCCTGGCCATCAAGCAGACCCTCTACCGCACCTCCGGCGACTCCCCGATCGTGGACGCGCTCATCGAGGCCGCCGAGGCCGGCAAGCAGGTCGTGGCCATCGTGGAGATCAAGGCTCGCTTCGACGAGGAGGCCAACATCTCCTGGGCCCGCAAGCTCGAGCGCGCCGGCGTCCACGTCGTCTACGGCATGGTCGGCCTCAAGACGCACTGCAAGCTGCTGCTCGTCGTGCGCCAGGAGTCCGACGGCCTGCGCCGCTACTGCCACGTCGGCACCGGCAACTACCACCCCAAGACCGCCCGCGGCTACGAGGACCTGGGGCTGCTGACCTGCGACCGCGACGTCGCCCAGGACCTGACCACCCTGTTCAACCAGCTCTCCGGCTACGCCCCGCGCGCCCGCTTCCGCCGTCTCCTCGTGGCCCCCCGCGGCCTGCGCAACGGGCTCGTGGAGCACATTGAGCAGGAGATCGCCAACCGTAAGGCCGGCCTGCCCGCTTGGATCCGCATCAAGGTCAACTCCATCGTCGACGAGACCGTCATCGACGCCCTCTACCGCGCCTCGCGCGCCGGGGTGCCGGTCGACATCGTCGTGCGCGGCATCTGCGGCCTGCGCGCCGGCGTCGAGGGCCTCAGCGAGAACATCCGCGTGCGCTCCATCCTGGGGCGCTTCCTGGAGCACTCGCGCATCTACGCCTTCGCGGCCGGCGGCCAGACCAAGCTGTTCATCGGCTCGGCCGACCTCATGCACCGCAACCTCGACCGCCGTGTCGAGGCCCTGGTGCGCATCACCGACCCCGCCATGGTCGAGGACCTCGAGTGGCTGGTCACCCACTGCGCTTCCGACGACGTCGCCTCCTGGCACCTCCAGCCCGACGGATCCTGGGAGCGTCGCCTCCTCGACGCCGAGGGCAACCGCCTCGAGGACATCCAGGACAGCCTCATGGCCCGGGCGCGCTCGCGCGTCAAGGGCCGGCACTGAGACGGCCGTGCCATGAGCCCCTCCAGCAAGAAGAACAGATCGCGCGAGACCGTGAAGGCCGCCGGCGCCCTCGTGTGGCGTGAGAACGGCAAGCACCTCGAGGTGCTCCTGGTCCACCGTCCCCGCTACGACGACTGGTCCATTCCCAAGGGCAAGGTCGAGTCTTGCGAGTCGGTGCGCACCTGCGCCGTACGTGAGGTCGCTGAGGAGACCGGCGTCCAGGTGATCCTGGGCCAGCCCCTCAGCCGCGTGCGCTACAAGATCGGCGACGGTTCGCGAAAGGAGGTCCACTACTGGGCCGCCCGCGTCGCCCCCGAGGCCTCGGCCGCCGTCGCCGCCCGTTGCGCCGTCAAGCCCGCCTCGGCCAAGGAGATCGACGGCGTCGAGTGGCTGCGCGTGGGTCATGCCCGCAAGCGCCTGACCTACTCCTACGACCGCGACCTGCTCGGCGAGCTCGTCGACCTGTGGGAGGACGGCAAGCTCGACACCTGGACCCTGGTCCTCGTGCGCCACGGCCGCGCCGTCAAGCGCTCCGTGTGGAACCGCCCCAAGGAGCGGGACAAGGAGACCGACGAGGCCACCCGCCCCCTGACCCACGACCAGGGCGAGACCCGGGCTCGCGCCCTGGTCCCGATCCTGGCCGCCTACGGGGTCGGGCGCGTCATCACCAGCCCCTGGAAGCGCTGCGTGGACACGGTCGCCCCCTACGCCGCGGCCGCGGGCCTGAACCTGGAGACGGCCGGGGCCCTGACCGAGATGGCCCACGCCCAGAGCCCCAAGGGCGTGCGCTCCGTGGTCAAGAAGGTTCTGCGCGTGCGCGAGGAGCCGACGGCGCTGTGCACCCACCGGCCCGTCCTGCCCACCATCATGGGAGTCGTCTCCCAGTACGCCCCCGGAAAGCTCCTGCGCTCCGTGCCCGACCGGGACCCCTGGCTCAAGACCGGTGAGATCCTCGTGGTTCACATGGCCCGCCGCCCCCGCGGCAAGATCCGCGCCGTCGCCATCGAGAAGCAGCGCCCGGTCCTGTCCGAGGGTCGGTGACGGAGACGGCCGCTAACGGAAGATATGCGTCATCGCGGTCAGCCCGTTGCGCATGCGATCGACCAGTTCGGTAGGACTGTCGCGTCGGCCGCGCCGCACCCAGGTGACAAGTGTTGCCGCCATGGTCGCGCTGAGCATCGCGACGGCGAACTCATCAGTCTCATGCTCGACTTCGTCGCCGCGGGTGGCCGTGCGACGTCGAAGGAGCCCTAGCTCATCAGCTCGCGCAGCATGCGCTTCGATGAGGATTCCCACGCGCCCCTCTCTAACAACCGCTTCAAGCAGGTCACTCTCCCGGAGCCAGACCGACGTGAATGCGACGAGGGCGTCGTAGGTGGTGGAGGCCTGTCGACTTTGTGATATCGCTTCGTTGAACGCCTGCTCGCAGCCGTAGGCCAAAACATCGGTCAGCGAGTCGAAGATCCGATAGAAAGTTGCTCTCCCCACCCCGGACGACCTCAGAACGTCAGTGACGGTGAGGCTGCTCAAGCGTTGTGATCCCAAGCATCGCATGAGGCCCGTGTAGATGAGCCGGGCGGATGTTCGCACTCGTTTGTCATCTTTGATCCGATACACAGTGCCCCCGAGTGTTCCACTTTCCTGCCTGCGATTGTCTCACAGACGGAGGAGGGGCGAGTCTTGCCCGTACCAGCAACCGCTGAACGATCGACGAAAGGTGATTCTCATGGCATACCTCGATTACGACCTCGCCACCGGGCAGCGCCGTTCAGCCGCCCAGGAGTGGGCGCTCCACCGCCGCTCGGCCCAGACTTCCTCGAGTGGCACTACTTTACGGCTCCTCTGAGCGGAGCCAACGGGCACGAGTACTTCCTGTTCCTGTGCTCCTTTAATTTCAGTGGTGAAACATACAGGAATGAGATCACGAAAGGGCACCCCGAGCAACTGCCGGCAGACCTCGTGCCGATAGTGACTTCCGCTCATCTGAGCGACTACACCGACGCGATGGTACGAGGCGGGGACGGGCTGAGTCTGGTCGACCCGCTGGCGGCGCATAACGAGTCCCGTAACGCACTGGTTGTGCGCGGCGGTCCGAGTGAGTATGACATCGACCTAGCTTATGAGGGTGACAACCTGATTGTGCGGGCCCGTACTGATATCTACGAGTGCGAGCTGACTTGCTCCGGCGCAGAGGAGGTGATGTGGATGCGCGACTCACTCGATAAGGATGGTTTCATTCGAGAGGGTGGTCAGAGCGAGCGCAGCTTCTACTACTCTCTTCCTCGCCTCCCCTTCCGCGGGTGGCTGCGGTATACGGATGATGAGGGGGACGAGGTTCGGACCGACGTCACCGGGCAAGGATGGGTGGACCGACAGTGGGGGGAATTCATGACTCGTAGCTGGGAATGGACCTCCTTCCGATTCGCCGACGGTGACCGGCTCAACACCTACAACTTCGGGAACGGCTACCAGGTCTGCACTTTCTTGGATCGAGAAGGCGTGACCACGAGCTATCCGGGGTTCCGGGTGATCCAGAACGGTTATCTGCGCACCCCCGCCGACTCCTGGGTCTCATGGGGGTGGGACTACGAGGTCCCGGTCAAGGATGGCTGGTACCGGTTGGTCCCGATGAGTGACAAGGACATTATCAGCAGTGACATGAACACCTTCTTCGAGGGGCTCAGCCGCGTGCTGGACCGGGAGGGACGGCAGGTCGGATGGGCGGTCACTGAGTCCATGGACACACGTGTCATGCACAATGGGCCGCACGACCTCTTCAACCATTTCCCGAAGAGCTGACCGTTTAATGGTTCTCGCATAGCCTCTCTCCGGCTTACTGCGCTCTATTCGGCCCTGCTGCACGGTCTCGGAACTGCCGTGCAGCAGGGTCTTGGGAGGGAATGCCGTTGCTACGTCGCCTGTGAGCGGGACCTGCGCCATGCCAGGAAGGTGAGGACGTCGAGGGCCAGGAGGCTCAGCAGTGAGGCGTGCGCGGCGAACCAGAACGGTATGTCGTGGGGCAACAGCTGGCTGGGGTCGAAACCGTGCTCCTCGGCACGGTTGACCGCCGCGGTGTCGGCATTGCTCCACAGCACGAAGAAGCTGATGACCGAGGTGTTGAGCGCCGCCAGCACGGAGAAGAACGCGGGGCGCGAGGAGATCGTGAGGTTGCTGTCATGCGTCATGTCGATGTCCTTCATCTGAAGCGGTCGTCTCCCCACCACCGTATCGAAATATGACCGTCCTCACGGGAGGTGTTTACCGGCCGTTTACCCCGGTCACCCGGAACCTTCATCCGGGGCGCCTATCGTGACCGCTGCCTGACAATCACCCGGTATCCGACTGGACCCCCGACCCCCTCTGACTGAACGAGGAGAGCCTGTGCTCCTGACCCGTCGCGGCGCCCTGGGCGCCCTGAGCGTGGCCACCCTGACCGCGCTGACCGCCTGCGGG
The DNA here is from genome assembly GCF_001812965.1 of Actinomyces sp. HMSC075C01. Lineage (NCBI taxonomy): Bacteria > Bacillati > Actinomycetota > Actinomycetes > Actinomycetales > Actinomycetaceae > Actinomyces > Actinomyces sp. HMSC075C01. The sequence goes on along the minus strand of NZ_KV810987.1, from coordinate 151,361 downwards.
CGCGACGCCGGCGCCCCCGACCCCAACGCCTCCAGCGACCTGGTGGGGGAGATCCGCGGCGCGGGCGCCACCTCCCAGTCCGACGCGCAGGACGCCTGGATGAACACCTTCATGGGCGCCAACCTGCGCGCCACCGTCGACTACGCCGGCGGCGGCTCCGGGGCCGGGCGCACCAAGCTCGTCGAGGGCGCCATCGACTTCGCCGGCACCGACACCCCCATGACCGCCGACGAGATCAGCCGGATCGGCGGCGCCGTCGAGCTGCCCCTCTACATCTCCCCGATCGCGGTGGCCTACAACCTGCCCGGCTTCACCGGCGAGTCCCACGTCAACATGACCGGCGAGGTCCTCGCCAAGGTCCTCTCCGGGGCCATCACCCGCTGGAACGACCCCGCCCTGGCCGCCCTCAACCCCGGCGCCGCCCTGCCCGACCAGCGGATCATCGTCGTGGGCCGCTCCGACGACTCGGGCACCACCAAGGCCCTGACCACCTACCTGGCCACCGTCGCCCCCAAGGCCTGGCCCCACGAGCCCGAGGAGACCTGGCCACTGCGCGGCGGCCAGTCCGGCGACGGCACCGCCGGCATGATCCAGACCGTCTCCGCGGCCACCGGCACCATCGGCTACGCCGACGCCTCCAAGGTCCCCGCCACCCTGGGCACCGTCGCCGTCGGCTCCAACGGGGCCTACGTGCCCGTCTCCGCCAAGGCCGCGGCCACCGCCCTCGACGCCGCCACCCTGGGCGCCGAGGCCGACGAGACCCGCCTGCTCTACCAGCCCAGCCACGACGCCGAGGGCGCCTACCCCATTGTCCTGGTCTCCTACCTCGCCGCCCGCCTGCGCTACGACGACGCCCAGATCGCCGCCGTCGTCAAGGCCTACCTGCGCTTCGCCGCCTCCACCCGGGGGCAGGACGCCTCCACCAAGGCCACCGGCTGCGCCCCCATCACCCGCCAGATGCGCGAGAAGATCAACGCCGCCATCGACAAGATCGCCGCCTGAGCCGCCGCCCGGCCGACCACCCCGACGCCGCACCGAACCACATGACCAGCCAGCACCCACCCGCCCAGCCGCCGCCCCAGACACCCCGAGGAGGGTCAGCCGTGGCCAGCACCACTCCACCGCCGTCGTCGCCGCCCCCAGCGGGCACCGAGACCGCCTCCAGCAGCGCCGACGACGCCATCATCCAGCCCGGCAAGGCCCCCGGGCAGACCGGCAACCGGATCTTCACCGGCCTGTCCTTCGGCGCCGGCACCTTCATCATGGTGGTCCTCGCCCTCGTGGCCGCCTTCCTCATCCGGGAGGCGCTGCCCGCCCTGACGGCCTCGCGCGAGACCCTGGAGTCGGTCTCCTTCATGCGCGACCGCAGCCTGTGGGGCTACGTGGCCCCGCTCGTCTTCGGCACGCTGCTGTCCTCGACCATCGCCCTGGGCGTCGCGGTACCGCTGAGCATCGGGGTGGCCCTGTTCATCTCCCACTTCGCCCCGCGCCGCCTGGCCCAGGCCCTGGGCTACATGGTGGACCTGCTGGCCGCGATCCCCTCCGTGGTCTTCGGCCTGTGGGGATTCCTGTGGCTGGTGCCGCTGCTCGACCCCCTCAACACCTGGCTGAGCGAGCACCTCGGCTTCATCCCGCTGTTCGCCGACTACACGGCCCCGGCCAAGAACATCACCACCGCCTCCCTGGTCCTGGCCGTCATGATCCTGCCGATCATCACCGCCACCATCCGCGAGATCTTCCTCCAGACGCCCACCCTCCAGGAGGAGGCCTCCCTGGCCCTGGGCGCCACCCGCTACGAGATGATCCGCCAGGCCGTCCTGCCGTTTGGTCGCTCCGGCATCATCTCCGCCTCCATGCTGGGGCTCGGGCGCGCCCTGGGGGAGACCATGGCCGTCCTCATGATCCTCTCGCCCGGCATGGGGCTGAACCTCCGCATCCTCCAGGCCGGCCAGCACCAGACCATCGCCGCCAACATCGCCTCGCAGTTCCGCGAGGCCTACGGATTGAGCGTCAACGTGCTCATCGCCACCGGCCTGGTCCTGTTCATCATCACCTTCGCGGTCAACTCCTTGGCGCGGTGGATCATCGCGCGCCGCTCCGAGTTCTCAGGAGCCAGCTGACATGACGCCCACGAACACACCCGAGCCCACCGCCGGCGCGGCCTCCGACGGTGCGGCCTCCCGCCCCGAGCCCACCGCCGGCGAGACCGGCGCCCCCGCGCCCAAGTCCCTCAAGGCCGCGCTCGCGGCCGCCGAGGCCCCGGCAGCCCCCGTCGATCCCCTGGCCGACCCGCCCACCATCGAGGGCGTGCCCCTGACCTCCTACCGCCTGCCCGACTGGTTCATCTGGGCGGCGCTGGGAGCCGCCTTCGTCGTCGTCGGCGGGATCGGCCTGCTGGCCGGGTGGAGCATCGCCGCCGTCGTCGCCCTGACCGCCCTGGTGTGGGTGGTGGGCGCCACCGCCGTCTCCTGGGTGCGTGAGGGTGAGCGCTGGGGCCGCAACACCCTGGTGACCCTCCTCATCTACCTGTCCTTCGCCGTCGTCATGGTGCCGCTGGTCTCCCTGGTGTGGATGGTTCTGTCGGGCGGCTCGGCCCGCTTCGGCTACGACTTCCTGACCACCAACATGCGCGGCGCCGACGCCTCCAACGGCGGCTTTTACCACGGCATCGTCGGCACCCTTCAGATCACTGGGATCGCCACCCTCATCTCGGTGCCCCTGGGGCTGTTCACCGCCGTCTTCCTCGTGGAGTACAACGGCGGCTGGATCGCTCGGGTCATCACCTTCCTCGTCGACGTCATGACCGGCATCCCCTCGATCGTGGCCGGGCTGTTCGCCTACTCGATCTTTCTCATCGTGGCCGGCCCCCGCTACCAGGCCGGCATCATCGGGGCAGTTGCCCTGAGCGTCCTCATGACGCCGGTGGTCATCCGCGGCGTGGAGGAGATGCTCAAGCTCGTCCCCTCCCACCTGCGCGAGGCCTCCTACGCGCTGGGCGTGCCCAAGTGGCTCACCATCGTCAAGGTCGTGCTGCGCACCGCGGTGGCCGGCATCACCACCTCCGTCATGATCGCCATCGCCCGCGTCATCGGCGAGACCGCCCCGCTGCTCATCACCGTGGGCCTGACGATCCGCACCAACACCAACCCGCTGGACGGCTCCATGGCCACCCTGCCGGTGCTCGTCTACGACCAGTACTCCCGCGGGGAGGCCGCCGCCATGGAGCGGGCCTGGGCCGGGGCGCTGACCCTCATCATCCTGGTCATGCTGCTCAACCTCGCCGCCCGCCTCATCTCCAAGTACTTCAGCCCCAAGAGCGGCCGGCGCTAGACCGGCCGGAGCCGCCGGGACCACCGCGCCCGCAGCGCCCCAGAGCCCTCAGCAGTCCACCTCAGGTAAAGGAACCGACGTGTCCAAGCGCATCGACGTCATCGGCGAGAACATCTACTACGGCGACTTCCTGGCCGTGAAGGACGTCAACGTCGTCATCGAGCCCAAGTCCGTCACCGCCCTCATCGGCCCCTCCGGCTGCGGGAAGTCCACCTTCCTGCGCACCCTCAACCGCATGCACGAGACCATCCCCGGCGCCCGCGTCGAGGGCCAGGTCATCGTCGACGGCGTCAACCTCTACGGGCCCGGCGTCGATGCCGTCCAGGTGCGCCGCGCCATCGGCATGGTCTTCCAGCGGCCCAATCCCTTCCCCACCATGTCCATCGCCGAGAACGTCCTGGCCGGCGTGCGCCTCAACAACCGGCGCATCAAGAAGTCCGACGCGGACGACCTGGTGGAGGCCTCCCTGCGCGGAGCCAACCTGTGGGACGAGGTCAAGGACCGCCTGGACCGGCCCGGCCTGGGACTGTCCGGCGGCCAGCAGCAGCGCCTGTGCATCGCCCGAGCCATCGCGGTCAAGCCCGCCGTCCTGCTCATGGACGAGCCCTGCTCCGCCCTGGACCCCATCTCCACGCTCGCCATCGAGGACCTCATCTCCGAGCTCAAGACGGACTACACGATCGTCATCGTCACCCACAACATGCAGCAGGCCTCGCGCGTGAGCGACATGACCGGATTCTTCAACCTGGAGGCGACCGGCAAGCCGGGCCACCTCGTCGAGTACGACTCCACCGACAAGATCTTCTCCGCCCCCAGCCAGCAGGCCACCGAGGACTACATTTCCGGCCGCTTCGGCTGAGGATCGAGGGGCCAGGTGTCACGAATGGCGACTTTCCAGGTCGCCTGAGGCCGGTCTGAGCGCACCCTGATTCACGTTTATGCAGGTCAGCGTGTGACACGTCGGTCCGGGAGCTGGTGCCGCGCAGGTAAAAGTCGCCCGGAGTGACACTTTTGGGCGCCTTGCGTGACGCGGCGGTGCGGTCACGAGGGGGAGGCGGGCGACAGGACGCTCAGGAGAGGGGGACGTCGGGCCGGAGAGCGCCAGTCGGCGCGAATGCCGCTCGCGGCGGCTTGAGTTGGAGCCCGGGGCCCGTCACGGCCCGACGCCGCATAAAAGTCTACAGGCCCGGGCTCTGGGCCGCGGCGGTGTCCACGCAGTGAATCCACCCGGCGGACGGGCGTCTGGTCTGCCCTTGGCTGGATCTGCTCTGTCCGGGCCTTCCCGGAACTGGTGCGTTCAGGCGTCCTCGGGGGCGTCCAGGCGGTAGCCGACGTTGCGCACCGTGCCGATGAGGTTGTCGTGTTCGGTGCCCAGCTTCGCGCGCAGGCGACGGATGTGCACGTCCACCGTGCGCGAGCCGCCGATGTAGTCCTCGCCCCACACCTCGTGCAGGAGCGCGTCACGGGTCAGGACCCGCCCTCGGTTGGCGGCCAGGAACTTCAGCAGCTCGAACTCCTTGTAGGTCAGGTCCAGGATCGTGCCGCGCAGTCGGGCCGTGTAGGCGGTGACGTCAATGACGAGATCGCCTACGTCGATGCGGTCGTCGTCGACCTCGTCCACGACCGGGACATGGGCGCGCAGCAGCCGCAGCCGGGCCGACAGTTCGGCGGGCTTGGCGCCGGCCATGACGAAGTCGGCGGCGCCCCAGTCGATCTGCACCGCGGCGGCGCCGCCTTCCTCCACGATGAGGATGATGGGCGGGCAGTCCATGGGCCCGGTGAACAGCTGGCACAGAGCACGGGCGCGGGTCAGGTCCCCGCGGGCGTCGATCATGACGACGTCAGCGCTGTCCACCTCCGCGTAGGAGGACGGCATCGGGGGAAGGCACTCTACCGGGGAGTCGAGGAAGGCGGTTGCCGGCAGGACATCAGTGGCCTCACTCTCACGAGTGAACATGATGATCCGCATGGCTGCTCCTCCCGCGGCTCGCGATCTGGACTCGCCGGCGCAGTCGAACTGAGCAGCGGCGATACTGTTGGGACAAGTCAACCACACCTGGTCGCGGGTGAAATCCCCTGGGGCAACGACTGTCCAGATACTGACCACCCAGGAGGATGATGGGGCGGGGCTGGAGTGGGCGCCGCGGCCGCCCGGGTGTGGGACGATGCGTGCTGTGACTACCCACCACCGACGAGCCCAGCCGGCCGCGCGCACCCGCGGGGCCTCCCGCGGCTCGCGCGATCACTCCCCTGCCGCAGCCGTTCCGACGGCCGCCGGCGGCGCGGCGGACTGGGCCAGCGTCATCAGCACGGGTGACTCCGGCGTCTCGGCCGGGCCCGCCGCACGCGCGACCGACTCGAATACCTCCGGTGAGTCGGCCAGCTCCTCCGGTGCTCCGGGAGCGGCCCGCTCAGCGGACTTAGGGGATGACGTCGACCTCACCGAGGACCTGGGCTACGCCACCCGCCGCGCCTCCAACCGCCCCAAGGAGCCGGGCCTGGTGGACCCGGCCTGGACCCGGCTCGCCTTCGCGGGCGTGGTGCCGCTGCTGCTGGCGGTCGGCTCGGTCCTGCCCGGCTGGGTGAGGCTGGCCCTCGTGGCCGTCCTGGTGCCGGCCGCCGCGCAGGGCTGGCCCGCACTCGTGCGTGCCCGGCACGACCTGGGCGGCACGATCGTCATGACGATCAGTGGGCTGTCGGCCGCCGTCAGCGTCTACCTCCTCGACGACATGGGGGTGGCCGGCCTGGTCATGGCCTTCTCGATCCTGCTGGCTTTCGTCGGCCAGATGCTGCGGCGCGACGGCCGGCACAACCTGGTCGAGGACCTGTCCTCAACGGTGGCCGGCTGCCTCGTGGCGGTCTCCGGTTCGGCCTGGTGCGCTCTGGAACCGGGACTGGCCGACCCGGCCATTGTGGTGCCCACCTGCCTGGCGCTGTTCGTCGGCGCCGTCCTGACCGTCCTCAACGTGCGCGCCCGGATGCTGGAGGCCCTCACTGTCACGGTGCCAGCCCTGTTCGCCGGCGGCGCCGGCTACGTGCTGGCCTCGGCCGGCTTCTTCGGCCTGTCCCACATCAGCGCGACCGCGGCCCTGCAGAGCGCCGTGGCCTGCATGGTCGTCGGCTTCGTGGCGGGGGTCCTCATGGCCTCGGGCAACCGTGTCCTGTGGACCCACCGGTGGGTGCCCGGCGGGCGGGCGGCGGTGGCCTCCGCGCTTGTGCCGATCCTGTCGGTCGGCGTGCCGGTCTACGCCATCGCCCGCCTCCTGGGCGGCTTCATCGCCGGCTGACGGCGGTCGCCCGGCCCAGCGAGGCCCCGAGGACGCCGCGTCACGGCGCCCGAATGTCCAAATCGGTGACAAAGAGGCTCCGAAGCCCTGCGGTCAAGCTAAGAAACCGCAGAATCATGCGGTTTCGTCTGGCGCGCTCAGCGCTCCTCACCGCCTTTGTCACAGATTTGGACACCGAGGTGCCGATTCTGCCCGGATTTGCGGCTCCGGGATGCGGTGGACGCACGGGGCGCCGGCGGATCCTCGCGGCCCGGGCGGGCAGCGCGCATGATGCGGCCCGGGGTGACGTCGTAGGCTGCGGGCATGGCATTCACGCTTCCTGACGACCTGGCCCCCGAGCTCTACCCGCTGGCCTGGCTGGCCGGCACCTGGCGCGGCTACGGCATCCTCACCTACGGCGAGACCGTGCCCGAGCAGGCCGTCTACCAGGAGATGACCTTCGACCACGACGGCGGCCCCTACCTGCGCCAGACCACCACCATCTGGACGGTCGATGCCACCCGCTCCAAGAACCTCGACTTCGAGATGCCCGGCCTCCAGGGTGCCTCCCTCCTAGCCCCCGCCCAGATCTGGTCCACCGAGACCATCTACTGGCGACCCGTCGGCCAGGAGCAGCCCGACGCCGCCGAGACCACCGACGACGCCGACACCAAGGGCTCCGGCGGTCCGCTCACCCCCGTCACCCGGCTCGAGCTCGTCTCGGCCGACCCCGCCGGCCACGTCGCCGTCTGGGAGGGCTGGATCCAGGGGCCGCGCGCCCAGGTCGGTACCCAGGCCGTGGGACGGGCCCGCACCGCCGTCCCCGTGGAGGAGATGACCCGCATGTTCGGGCTCGTGGGCGGCGACCTCATGTGGACCCAGGACATGGCCGCCTTCGGCCAGAGCGAGGTGACCACCTACGCCTCGGGCCGCCTCGGCCGCGTCGACGACGTGAATGACCCCGCCGCCCAGCCCGGCTCCGCCCTCGACCCGGCTGAGCCGGAGGGCGAGTCCTCCACCTCCTCTGACTCCTCCATGCCCGCCTCCGACGACGCCGAGCCAAACGCCTGATGCTCCCCTCCTCGCTGCTGACCCGCCCCGGCGCCGTCGCCTCTGCCCCGGACGACCCCGACCAGGCCGTACCCGCCCACTTCGGCGACCCCGGCCGCGAGCAGGCCGCCCTGGCCGAGGGGCGCGCGGCCTGCGCCCTGGCGCGCGACGTCGTCACCGTCACCGGGCCGGATCGCCTGAGCTGGCTGACCACCCTGTCCAGCCAGGTGCTCACCGCCCTGGAGCCCGGCGACGGCGGCGCGGAGACGCTGCTCCTCGACGCCCAGGGGCACATCACCCACGCGCTCGCGGCCCTTGACGACGGCCGCACGCTCTGGCTCGTCACGGAGGCCGACAGTGGCGAAGCGCTGGCGACCTTCCTGGACTCCATGCGCTTCATGCTGCGCGTCGAGGTGACCGAGCGACCCGACGTCATGGCGCTGGGCGCCCTGGGGGAGGGGCTCGAGGCCCTGGCCCAGGCGGCGCGCGACACCGCGCCGGACGCCTCCGATTCACCGGAGGCGTCCGACGCCGCCGAGCCTCAGGGCTCACTCATCGGCCTGTGGCGCGACCCGTGGCCGGGCGTCGTCGAGGGCGGCACGAGCTACGACGTCGGAGCGGACCGGCCGCATCCCGGCCAGGGCTACCGGGCCGGCTTCGTCCTCGTGCCCGCTCGGAGCGTGGATGCCGTGGCGCGGGCCTTCCTCGCCGCAGAGGAGGGGCGGCGCCTGGCCGGTGCCCTGGCCTGGGAGGCCCTGCGCATTGAGGCCGGCCGCCCCCGCTGGGTCCGCGAGGCCGACGCCCGCGCAATCCCCCACGAGCTGGACTGGCTGCGCACGGCCGTGCACCTGACGAAGGGCTGCTACCCGGGCCAGGAGACGATTGCGCGCACCCTCAACCTGGGCCGGCCTCCGCGCCGCCTCACCGTCCTCCAGCTCGACGGCCTCGTCGGCGACCTGCCCCGACCGGGGGCGAGCGTGCGCATGGGGGAGCGGGCCGTGGGCGCCGTGACCTCCGTGGCGCGTCACCACGAGCTCGGCCCCATCGCCCTGGCTCTGCTGCGCCGGGCCGTGCCCGTGGGCGAGCAGCTGACCGTGGAGATCACCGAGGCCGACGAGGCCACCGGCGAGACCGTCCCCGTCGGGAGGGTCGACGCCGCCCAGGAGGTGCTGGTCTCCCCCGAGGGACGCGCCCAGGCCAGTCCCTCCGAGCGGCCCGGCGCCGAGCTGCGCAAGGGCCTGCGGCTCTGAGCGGTCCCGAGCCCGATTGGATTCGGCTGTCCCGAGCCCGGGCCGGCTGCTCTGGGACCCGAGCCCGACGTCTGCCCGGTGACGGTCCGGGGGCTGTCACCCGCGGTGGCCAGTCGCTGTCGGCTCGAGGCTGAAGCAACGGCTGCCGGCCGCTGCGTGAGGCGTCAACTGTTCTCGCTGGGCGTGGCCGCCTGTCTGGGCTCGGTGACCGGCGACCGGTAGCCTGTGCGCATGAGCGTCCTTTTTCTCATTGAGCACTACCTCTCGCTGGCCGTTGCCATGCTCTGGTGCGCAGCGCAGGTCCTCGCTGCTGTCCTCGGGGTCTGGGCGCTCATTGACTCAGCGTTGCGGCCGACTCAGTACTACGCCGCGGCAGGCAAGCGCAGCAGGAACTTTTGGCTCGTCGTCAATGCGGTGGCGGCCGTGGTCGGAACCTTCCTGGCGTATGAGGCCGTTCTGGCTGTCTACGTCGCGGGTGTGTCGACGGGGATGTCGTTCATTGGTCTACTGACCGTGGTGGCCAGCGCCGTCTACCTGGTGGACGTGCGCCCCGCCCTGCAGACGCTGGCGCCGGTGCGAGTGCGCTCCTCGATCCGTATCCCGGGGCGGGCCTCCCAGCGCCGACCGGGGCATGACGGGCGCGGCAGGAGCGCTGGTCGCTGATGCGCGCGGTCATTCAGCGGGTCAACCGGGCGGCGGTGCGGGTCGACGGCGAGGTGGTCGGCGAGATCACCCGGCCCGGCCTCATGGTCCTCGTAGGCGCCACGCACGACGACGGCCCACAGCAGGTGGCCACCGTGGCCCGCAAGATCGCGGACCTGCGGCTCCTGGAGGGCGAGCTCTCGGTGACCGACGTCGGGGCGCCCGTGCTCGTCGTCTCCCAGTTCACCCTGTACGCCGACACCCGCAAGGGCCGGCGCCCCACCTGGAACAAGGCGGCCCCCGGCGAGGTGGCCGAGCCCCTGGTGGAGGCCGTGGCCGAGAACCTGCGCGGGCGCGGCCTGGAGGTGGCCACCGGCCGCTTCGGCACCGATATGAAGATCGACATGGAGGCCGACGGTCCGGTGACGATCCTCATCGAGGCCGAATAGGGCCTGTTGCGAAACTGGGGTGAGGTGACCGCGTGTTCGTACTCTCTACCCCTCGAGCGCGCGCCTCAAGGTACGACCGCGACGTCGGCGAGAACCGGCCTGCCCCGGACATAGGCAACAGGACCTAGGCCGAAGGAGGCGACGACGATGCAGTACCGTGGCCGATGCGATGTTCAGAAGGCGCTGAGATGACGGGGCGCTCGCGGGCGGTGGTGGTCGCCATGATGATGTGGTGGGCCGTCTTCGGCTGCATCAGTGTGTCCTGGGCGCTGGGCTCCCCATGGCTGGTCGACACGGTCCTCCAGGGTGAGGGGCTGCGGCTCGCCCAGGAGCGGCCCACCTGGTTCGTCGTGGTCGTGTTCGTCTCCGGGCTGGTGAAGCTGGGGTTCGTCGTCTTCGGCTTCGCCCTCCTGCGCCCGGACATCATCAGGGTGCCGCGCTGGATGCGCCTGGCCTTCGGGTGGGTCTCGGGAGTCCTGCTCATCGCCTACGGGATTGCCGGCTCGGTGCCGGCGATCCCGACGATCATGTCCGGAGAGCCGCTCTCTCGATACGGCTGGTGGCGGCTGGTTCTGTGGATGCCTCACTTCTGGGTGGGCGGGATCCTGGTGCTGGCCGCGACGGTCGCCTACCTGCGCTGTAGCCGGCCCGCTGCGGCCGGTCCCGCCGTGCACGCGGGCGCTGCTGGGCGTTGACTCCCGCGGTGAGTGTCCACAGAAATGACATTAGCCCGCACAAGCCACCCGCCCACCACCTAGAACCACGGAATCACGCGGTTTTCAAGCCAGCACCAACGTCGTCGGGCATCCAATGTCATTTCTGTGGACATCGGGCGTGGCCGGGCGAGGTATGTCGATTCCATGCATCGCCTATGGGTGGGTGGAGAGAATCCGTTGGACATCGGTGACGATCTTCCCTGAACGCACATTGTTGGACGTGAAGCGGATGGGCGTATAACCCTGCCGGACCAGTTCGCGATCGCGTTCCCGGTCGTGGTGGAAGGGCCAACGGTCGGAATGGAACTCGTAGCCGTCCAGCTCGATGACAAGCCACCCGGCCACCACCAGGTCCACTTCTCCAACGTCTGAGATCACCATGCCGTCGGAAACATCTATTCCAGCGTCCTGCAGCTGAACTCTGGCCAGGGTCTCCAGTGGGCTGCGAGCGCGATCGCTGGTGCGTTTCAGGCGATTCCGGCCAAGAACACGGCGGGGACCGCGCAGATATGCGGATACCTGCTGGCGAGTCGTTCTGCCCCGATGCAGGGCGGCGTCGGCGGCGACCAGAGCCGTCCATTCTTCTGCGCAGCACAGGAGATCGGCGATGCAGCGGGCGAGGGAGACAACCGGGAAGTCTTCCAGCCGAAGGACGGAACGCCCACGAGTCTCGTGTCTGTGCTCACCCCATAACGGAGGTAATCGACGTCCTTGCGGAGTCAGAACATGGACACTGCGCGGTGGAGAAGGGAGCGGAAGGCCGTAGTAGGCGGCTGCATGCTCGCAGGTGATAAGACCTCGGTGAAGGCGGGCGATGAGGATGCGTCGGTCGGTGCCGGGCAGCGCTACGATTCCGTGCGGGTACCGTTTGAGTTCTCCCGCGTCTACCAGGGCCTGGAGGCGGCGGCGCCCGGTACGGTTCAGATGTAGATCAGCCTGTGCAACGGCGCCAAGCGCGTCGCCGATGCGGGTCAGCACATTGTCGTCCATGAGACAATTCTTGGACTGCTGGAGCTGAGGCGCTAGGAAGTGGCTGGTCCCTGTGGATAACTTCCGGCGTTGACGAGCCGCGTCTCCTGCTTGACGTCCACAGAAATGACATTGGATGCCCGACAAGGTTGGTGCTGGCTTGAAAACCGCGTGATTCCGTGGTTCTAGGTGGTGGGCGGGTGGCTTGTGCGGGCTAATGTCATTTCTGTGGACACTCGGGGTGGTGGCACGCCCCGGCGAGGCCGGTCGGTGCTGCTGGGGCAAGAGGAGAGGGCCGGGTATGCGCCCCCGACTGCGCTTCCCGGCCCTCGCTTGAGTGTCACTCGGCTGGCATTCCCGGCTCAACGGGGAGTGGTCCCCAACCGGCCGTCAGGTAGGGGGTGGCCGGCTTCAGCAGCTGAGGACCGCGTCGGTGCCGACGCCGGCTCCGGCGGAGATGTCGGCGAGCTCGTGGTCGTCGGCGTTGCCGCCGGTGCAGACGATCGCGCAGGGTCCCTGGCGGGTGGGGTCGGCCATGAGCCCGGCCAGGCTCGCGGCCCCGGCGCCCTCGGCCAGGGTGTGGGCGTGGGTGGCCATGAGGCCGATGGCGCCCTGGATCGCCTCGTCGTCGACCAGGATGAAGTCGTTGAGGCTGCGGCCCAGCACCGACTGGGTGAGGGCGAAGCTCGCCCCGACGGCCAGCCCCGCCACGCGCGTGCGGCTGTGGACGGTGGCCGGCTCCCCGGACCTCCAGGCGCGATGCGCGGCTGGCGCGGCGCTGGACTGGACGCCGATGACCCGGCACCCGGGGGCCAGGACGTCGCGCACGAGGCAGGCGCCGGCGGCCCCGGAGCCCGAGCCGACCGGCGCGTAGACGGCCTCCAGGCCCGGGTGGCGGCGGAAGAGCTCGAGGTAGACGGTGGCGTGCCCGAGCACGATGGCCGGCTCGTCCCCGGGGGAGACCATGCGCATCCCCTCACGCAGGGCGAGGGCCTCGGCGTGGGCCAGCGACTCGCACATCGTCTCCCCCTCCACGACGACCCGAGCCCCCAGCGCGCGCACCGCGGCCACCTTGCGGGCCGGCGCGCCCACCGGGACGACGACGGTGACGGGGACCTCGCTGCGGGCTCCGGCCCAGGCCAGGGACTGGGCGTGGTTGCCGGTGGAGGCGGTCACGACGCCGCGGCGCCGCTCCTCGGGGCTGAGCGCCGCCATGAGCGCCACCCCGCCGCGGACCTTGAAGGCGCCGGTGGGCTGGACGTTCTCGTGCTTGACCGTGACCTCCACCCCGGCCTTGGCGTTGAGCAGCGGGTAGGACCAGGCGGGAGTCTCAGGCAGGACCCGCGAGACGGCCTCGTAGGTGCGCAGGACGGCGTCGAAGTCGAGGCCGGACTGGGTGCTGGCGGGAGCCTGGGGCAGGGTGTCGATGACGGTCATGGCTTCATGATGCGGGCAGCCGGGGTATCGGTCCAATGAATCTTTTGACGAATACCCATCGATACAGGGCATACTTGGTGGCGTGATCGATGTGCAGCAGCTTCGGGCCCTCGTGGAGCTCTCCCGCCTCGGAACCGTCTCGGCCGCCGCCGAGTCCCTGGGCTTCAGCCAGTCCACCGTCTCCCACCAGCTCGCCGCCCTGTCGCGGGCGACCGGCGCGGTCCTGCTGACGCGGGCCGGACGCGGCGTGCGGCTCACCGAGGAGGGCCGGGCACTGGCGGTGCGGGGCCAGGAGGTCCTCGACCTGCTGGAGCGCACCGAGCGCGAGGTCGTCTCCATGGCCCGCGCGGAGGCGGGGCGCGTGCGCCTGGCCGCCTTCCCCTCCGCGGTGGCCTCCCTGGTGCCGGGGGTGCTCGACGTCGTCGGCCGGCAGTACCCGGGCCTGGAGGTCGAGCTCGTCGACGCCGAGCCGCCCGAGGCCCTCGACGCGCTGCGGCGCGGGCGGGTGGACGCGGCCCTGTCCTTCTCCTATGTCGACGACGACGCCGGCGAGGGCCTTCAGGCCGAGCACCTGCTCGACGACGTCCTCTACCTCGTCACCCACCCCGGCGGCATCACGCGCATCGCCGACGGCGCCCAGTGCCGGTGGGTGACCGGCTGCGCGCGCTGCCGCGAGGAGCTCCTCGCCGTGGGGAGAGCCAACGGCTTCACGCCCGAGACCGCCTACGCCTCCGACGACTACGTGGCCGTGCAGGCACTCGTCGCCGCCGGGGTGGGGGCGGCCCTGCTGCCCGGGATGGCGCTGAGCGCCTACCGGCACGAGGGGGTTCAGGTGCGGCCGCTGGCCCGCGAGCAGCGGCGCGTCGAGGTGGTCACCCGCGCCGAGCGGCCCCGGCCGCTGGCCATTGACGTCCTGGTGGAGGCCTGCCAGGCGGTGGCCCGCCGCACGAGCCTGCGCCGCCCCGCGGTCAAGGGCGCGGCAGCGACGCCCTGACTCGCCCTCTCGGGTAAGACGGCACCAAGCATTGATTGACGTGGGTCACAGTGCTAAAGTCGAGTCACGCAATCGTTTGCGCAGTGAGGCGCTCAGCGGTGAAGGAAGGCAAAGATGCAACGAAAGATTCTGCTCGACTGCGACCCGGGGCATGACGATGCGGTCGCCATGATGCTCGCCTGGGGCAACCCCTCGATCGAGCTGCTCGGTGTCACGACCGTGGGTGGGAACCAGACCCTGGACAAGGTGACCCGTAACGCGCTCAGCGTGGCCACGGTCGTGGGCATGCACGACGTCCCCATCGCCGCCGGCTGCCGGCTCCCCCTGGTCCGCCCCGTCGAGATCGCCCCGGACGTGCACGGCGACAGCGGCCTGGACGGCGTCGAGCTGCCGGAGCCCGCCGTGGAGCTCGATCCGCGCCACGGAGTGGATCTCATCATTGAGACGATCATGAGCAACGAGCCGGGCACGGTGACCCTCGTCCCCACCGGCCCGCTGACGAATATCGCCATGGCTGCCCGCAAGGAGCCCCGTATCGTCGAGCGCGTCCAGGAGGTCGTCCTCATGGGCGGGGGCTACCACGTGGGGAACTGGTCGCCGGTGGCCGAGTTCAACATCAAGGTCGACCCCGAGGCGGCCCACATCGTCTTCAACGAGAAGTGGCCGATCGTCATGGTGGGACTCGACCTGACCCACCAGGCCCTGGCGACTGACGAGGTGGCCGAGCGCATCGCGGCGGTCCCCGGCAGCGTCTCGCAGTTCACGCTCGGCCTGTTCACCTTCTTCCGCAAGGCCTACCAGGACGCGCAGGGCTTCGACTTCCCGCCGGTTCACGACCCGTGCACGCTCGCCTACCTCATCGACCCCACGATCGTCGAGACCGTCAAGGTGCCTGTCGACGTCGAGCTCAACGGCTCGCTGACCACCGGCATGACGGTCGCGGACTTCCGGGCACCGGCTCCCGAGGACTGCCACACCAAGGTCGCTACGCGCCTGGACGCCCCACGGTTCTGGGGCCTCGTGGTTGATGCGATCGACCGGATCCAGAAGGTGGTCGACGCATGAGCCCGGCAACGGCAGAGGTGAGGGCCTCTGGGGCGGCGGCGAAGAAGTCCGTGGGCGCCGTCATGACGGCCCTCCTGGTCGCCTGCTTCGCCTTCCAGCTCAACGCCTCCATGCTGAGCCCGGCGCTGGTGACCATGGAGAAGGAGCTCAAGACCACCGGGACCGTCATCGCGACGTCGCAGACGGCATTCTTCACGGCGGCGGCGCTCTTCGCGCTCTTCCTTCCCCGCCTGGGGGACATGATTGGTCGGCGCAGGCTGCTGACCTGGATGATGGTCCTGACCGCCGTGGGCTGCGTGATCTCGGCGCTGTCGGGGGTGCTTGGCTCGGTCACGCTGCTCTTCGCCGGCCGCATCGTCCAGGGCGTGGCGGGGCCGACGGTGCCGCTGTGCCTCATCATTCTCAAGCAGGCCGTGCCCGACCCGAAGCGGTACGGGACGCTGCTGGGGGTCGTCACCGCCGTCAACGGCGGTATCGCCGGGATCGATGCCCTGGCCGGCGGGTTCCTCGCCGGACGCTACGGCTTCGCCTCGGTGTTCTGGGTGATGATGGCGGCCGCCGTCGCCGCGGCCTTCGCCGTTGCCCTGCTCACCGACGAGTCTCGGATCGACAACCCGATGCCGATGGACTGGTTGGGCACCAGCCTCCTGGTGGTGGCGGTCGGCTCGGCCCTCATCGCGATTGACCAGGCCGGCAAGCTCGCCCAGGCCAACTGGGTGCTCGTCCTGGGCCTCCTGGTGGTCGCCGGCGTGGCCTTCGTCGCCTTCTGGCGCCAGGAGTCGGTGAGCCGTCACCCCCTGGTGACCACCACCTACCTGAGGTCGCGCTCCACCTGGGCGCTTCTGCTCACCACCATGCTGACGATGACCGGGGTCTTCGCCATCATGAACGGCATCGTTCCCGCCCTCGGACAGGATGCGGACTTCGGTGCCGCACTGGGGGCCGACGTTGTTTCGTTCTGGACGCTGACCCCCTACGCCCTGGCGGGACTGGTCATGGGACCGGTCGCCGGCACCCTCGCCGGCCGCATGGGGTACCACCGGGTCCTTCGGATCGGCCTCATCGGCACGGTGGCGGGGCTCGGCCTTCTCCTCCTCGGGGTGGCGACTCCGCAGCCGTGGCTGCTGCTTGTCATCTCGGTCCTGGTCGGCGTCACCTATGCGGGCATGGGCAACATCATGCTCAACGGGCTCGGCATCGAGCTGTCCCCGAAGGACAACCCCGGCTACCTTCCGGGCCTCAACGCCGGAGCCTTCAACCTGGGCGCCGGGATCTCCTTCGCGATCCTGTACGCGGTGAAGACCGCTGCGGGAGACGTGGGACGAGGAGCCTACGTGGCCACGATCGTCGCTGGTGTGGTGCTGCTTGCGCTGGCGTTCCTCGCTTCGCTGCTGATCCCCCGGGCTGCGGCCGACGGCGAGGCGCCGGCCGGGCCCGCGGGGAGCTGAGTGCCGGGGCGGCTGCGGTCGGCGCGGGGAATCGCCACGAGGTGGGAGACGATGGTTACTCAGAGGGATATTGCTCGCGAGCTGGGGGTGGCGGTGTCGACCGTCTCCAGGTCCCTGAGCGACGTGCCCGGTATTCCTGAGGCGACCAAGGAGCGCGTCCGTCAGGCCGCTGAGCGGCTGGGGTACCGCAGGGATGCGCACGCCGCCTCCCTGCGGACCGGCCGCTCGGGGACGATCAGCCTCGTCGTCGGAGCCATCGACAATCCCTTCTTCGCAGAACTGGCCCACCACGTGGAGACGCAGGCGAACCGTCTGGGGCTCCTGTTGATGATCGCCAATGGTCAGGAGGACCCGGCCGCGCAGGAGCGGGTTGCGCTGTCGATGCTCGAGCAGCGGGTCGACGGCATGATCCTGGTGCCGGTGGGGCCTCCCACGAGCGGGCTGCAGGAGCTGGTGGCCCAGGCCCCGACTGTGGCCGTGGACCGACTCCTGCCCGGGGCCGACGTCGACTCGGTCCTGGTGGATCCCCGAGAGGCCGTCCGCGAGCTGGCCGAGCACCTGCGCGACGCGGGGTACCGGCGTCCGGCCGTGATCTCAGGGCCGGACGCCACCAGTACGGGCGCCGGACGCGCTCGGGTGGTCTCTGAAGAGCTGGAGGCCGCCGGATGGTCCGGTTTCCCGGTACTGTCGTCCGCACATGACGCCTCGCAGGCTCAAGAGGTCGCGGAGCGCCTCCTCGCCGACTGCCAGCCGGATGTCCTCATCTGCGGAGGCAACGTCATCACGCTCGGTGCGCTGCGCGCGATGAAGCGGCTGGGGGTCGACGTCGGTGCCGACGTCGGAGTGGCCACATTCGATGATCTTCCGTGGTTTGATCTGATGAGTCCGGCACTGACGTCCATATCGAATGACATTCCACGCATGGCGGCCGAGACGGTTCGGCTGCTGCTGCAGCGGATTGAGAACCCCAATGGGGCTGTCCAGCAGGTGATTCACGAGGCCTCGCTCAGCCTGCGTGAGTCCACCTGCGGTTCTCGTCCGTGAATCGATGCCACATGAAAGGGAGAAATCTGATGCGTATGTGTGTGCGAGCTGTCCTGGGTGACGTATCCGGCGAGGTCGCCGTCTTCGGTTCCCTCAATGCTGACCTGACGGTCCGAACGGAGCGCTTTCCCAAGCCCGGTGAGACGATCAGCGGGGAGGACCTGGTGATCCTGCCGGGAGGCAAGTCGGCGAACCAGGCGGTTCAGGCCGGTCTTCTCGGTGCTCACGTGAGGATGATCGGGGCAGTCGGGGCTGACGGCCACGGCGACCTGCTCATCGATTCCCTCCAGCGCGCCGGTGTGGACACCTCCGCGGTTCAGCGCGAGGACGTGGCCACCGGCACCGCGATCATCACCGTGGACTCTGCTGGGGACAACACCATCGTGGTGTCTCCCGGTGCGAACGGGACAGTGGATGTCTCGACGGCGCGGCGGCACCAGGATGTCATCGGCGAGGCCCGTGTGCTGGGGCTGTGCATGGAGGTGAGCCCCGACGCGGTGGAGGCCGCGGCCCGTATCGCCCACGACGCCGGCACCCGCGTGGTCTTCAACAACTCTCCGTTCCACCCCGTCCTGTCCGCCGGGCTCCTGGAGGCCATTGACGTCCTGGTCGTCAACGAGCATGAGCTCGCCGACATGCTGAAGCCGGGTGTGAGCGACACTGCAGCTGAACCGGAGTGCGAGTGGGCCGACGACGCCACGGACTGGGGCGATTGCGCGAGGCGTTTGGCCGCCATGGGGATCCCCTCCGCGGTGGTGACTCTGGGGGGCCGTGGGTCGATGGTGATCGAGGGGGAGGAGATCACCCCGGTCGATCCGTTCCCGGTGGATGTCGTGGACACCACCGGTGCCGGCGACTCCTTCCTGGGTACGCTGCTGGCGGCGCTGGCCGCAGGGGCAGGACTCGTAGAGGCGGCTGGTGCGGCCTCGGCCGTCTCCGCCTTCGCGACGACCTCAGTGGGGGCGCAGGCCTCCTACGGGGACATCGCCGCAGTCGAGCAGCACTTCGGATAAGCGCGGCCCGACGAGCGGGCGAGAGCCGAGGTAGTTCGCAGCCGTCGCAGGATGTTTGTGCGCCTCAAGGGTCCGGTGGCAGGAGACCGGCCTCGACGGCACGCGCCTCAGTCGTCCGTGAACTGCTCGAGGTTCTCGGTGTGCGGGTGGCCGTCATCGGTGGAGCTGAGCCAAAAGACAGGGGCGTACTTGGCGTTGACGTCCTCTGAGGGAACCTGCTTGAGCGCGAGGAGACCTGGCCCTGTGGGGAGGCCGACTTCTTTCATCAGGAGATCTGTGATGTCGGTGTGTTGACCTGAATCGGGATCCACGAGTTCCCGCCGAATGCTATCCAATTGCTCATTCGCGGCTTGACGTTCTTGTTTGCCGATGGGGTCGTAGATTTGAGCTAGTAATGATGACGCGGCAGCTGGATCGGAAAATCGTGACATCCACCCCCCGGAGTAGACATCGATGACGCCAGTGATGGTATCGATAGTGTGACCTGTACCGTCTATACGAGAGACCGTCTTGGGAGTGCAGTTACCCGTGCAGGGTTCGCTATATATGCTCTCACTCACAAGAAAAGACCTGTGGCTGGCACCTATGAGCCACTGCGTTGTGGGTAGAGTGGTTGGAGGTGAGTCCTGCTGTGATAAAGAAAGAACTGTTAATGTAGCGTGTCCGTCTCCTCCGGGGAATGGCTGGTCAGATGTTTCGACAGCAAGATGTGTGTCGGTGAGTGCCACACCAATGATTCTGCGAGTGATATGGGTCGTCCGGACAACTGCTCCGGTGGAGGTCTCAACGACCGCAAAATACGTTGTAGCTTTCGTTGAACTATTGAGCTTGAATGCTACGTACTTCCCGTTGGGGCTGAGTGTCCAGTCGTTCGTAAGCGTGGTGGTCTTGGTTGACGGTGACTGTTCACTCGAAGAATCTGGGTGGGTTGACGCATCAAGAGGATATGTGAAATCATTCACTTTGATCTGTGTTGCCCATACTATGTCCTTGCCCTTGTCTGAGGATCGCCTTCCGAACACGGAGAGCGAGGGAGGTTCACCTCCGGTTCCCTCGTCTATGAACTGGCTTACTCCGGTAATGTAGTATCCGTTCGCGGCGATGGAGTTCTTCCACGATGTGAGGTTTGGGGGATTTTCGGCCGAATCTATCGACTCAGCCGTAGAGAAATCCAGTGATGTGATCTTAAGTCCAATGGTAGAATCTAAGGAGCGATGGTGATGGCAGGTGCTGATTGTTAGCATAACTGCAATCATAAGGGCTACAACAGTGAATACTCTGGCATCTCTCCGTAGTTCCTGTTGTACGAATGAGTGAGATGTAGAGGCCTGCAGTGAATTCATGCGTTCCGCTCCGTAACTCCGTAGAAGCGATAGGTCGAGGAATGTTCGCTAGGGCCACTGATATTCAGAAGGATGGTGGTGCATCCGGGGTTGCTTCTGAAATCCACATAAGGTCTCCTAGACTCTCCTTTATCTGCCATAAGTTGACGCACTCCCTCTGAGAGACTGAGTGGACTCGTGTCGATAGTGTCACCTTTGACTGGGATAGTGAGTGCCGGCGAGCCGTCCGATGGACGTAGGGAGATGGTCGCGATGATGGAGTCGCCGTCTGGACGAGGGGCGATCCCTGCCTGAGCAGAAGCTAGGCCTGGGTAGTGCTCTGCAGATGTGGCCGTCCGGTCTCTGGGCGTGAATACTGTGGCGACTCGTGGAGTGTCCCAGGCAGTCATGACGTCATATATGGACTTGTCGGAACCGTAGTAAGGGTATGTCGCCAAAGTCTGAGATGCGGTGGAGGCGACTTCGTTAATACCTGATGCTGCGCCAAGAGGAATTCTGTCCATGTTGCTGGAATCACTCATAGAGGCCTGATCGATGTTGATGGCCTGTGCGGTAGGGTTCCCGTTCTTGTCGCTCTGATTGGTGAACTGGGCGGCCCATCCAGAAATGATGACCGGATTTGCTCCTATGTCATCGCTGTAGCTTCGCGACCGTAAGTTATCGACGACCATCGGATCAATGAGGAGATTGTCGATCCGGGCGCTTGCGGACGGGTTGGTGTCGGGAGCCACAGCGATACTTGAGGTTCCTGCCCATTTTTCTTCATCTGTGTCCTCATTGTCTTGTTCGAAGGTTGAGACAATGAAGGTACTGTGGCCGGCTGCTCCCATGAAGGTGGTATCAATGGCGTTGCTGTCGCTCCACAACTTCCTCCCGTCCTTCAAGGAGTATGCTGTATCCCCGTCGAGAAGGGCGGAATCTGTGAGCTGTAAGCTGCCGCCGTGGCTCATGTGTCTTATGACGGGAGTGCCTGTTCGAGTGTCAAATACCAGTGTCGTCTCTGGTGGGTCGGATGCTGACAAGTATTCATCAGAATTGATGCCCAGATCATCTGGGATTCTTACCCTGAGAGCGAGGTAGTCTCTGTTGGGGCTTGTAAAGGCATATAGTGTGTTAAGGGTTGCTCCGTATGTCCATAAGGTACTGCCGTGGGCTGGCTCTAATGCTGTGATCCCCTCGCTGCTGATCACAATAGGTCCTGCCGAACCGGCGATGACGTGATCGACCCCCACCATATCTTTGACCCAACTCGTTTTGGTGTTGATTGTTGTTGCGATGGGTGCTGTCTTGTGAGGTCCGGCAGAGGTACTGTGTATAAAAGGTGTCACGAAATAGTGTGCCGTTGATGTCAGCAATGAGAGTGCGATGATTGGCGTGAGTGATATGGCAGCAAGTTTTATCTTTGTGATCGGTTGGAGTTTTAATAATGCTTGCTTGGTTGCCTTGACGCTGCTCTCGCCTGGCTGAGGACGTGCCGGGAGATACAGCTTGCGCCAGCGGGCCGGATTGCTGAGCTGCCTAGGGTGCATGGAAAGTAGGGTTCGCACGCGATGCAGGATGATGCTCGTGCAGATGAGTGTTGTGAAGCCAAGGGTCTCTGCTGCGTGGCACAGGAAAATGGGGATGGAGATTCCCGATCGCTCGTATACTGTCATCCAGTGGTGAATATTGATGCCTGCTGTCGCGGCACCAAGTAGTGCAATGAGGCTGACGATGACGATCATCGCCGTTCGCCTCAACTGATTGGCGACCGCGGCGAAGAACCATAAGAGGAGCTGTAGTGCGAACATTGCGACGGTAGCCTCTACTTCCAAGTCGGAAAAAGGGCGCACTGATTTTGTGTGAAGGACGTCGATGTCGATCTTGTAGGTCGAACTCAGTAATTTTGCGATACTCGACGAGGCAAACATCGCTAACACTCCGCCCCAGCGCAGGGCGCGCAGGGTAAGGACACCGCGTGGTGGGAAGGGCTCGCCCCCGCTCTTGCCCTCGCTGTCGCCGGCGTCGGTTGCCGCCTGGGCGGCCTCGGAGACTTCGCGGCCGGGACCTCTCTCGGCTTCTCTCGTGTCCAGGTCCGTCGAGGGTTCGTCGCCGGAGGCAGCAGCGTCTGTCTGGGTGCCGACCCTCTGGTTGCCGGGATCGGTGCCGTGCTCGTCGGCGTCATGCATGGGAGGCATGAGCCTATTGTGGTGACCCATCCGTGACTATGTCAGGTGTTTGCGGGGCCATCGCGCGGTTGAACGTACAAGGGAAAGCGCCCCAGGGGGCGGTCTAGCGTTGCTTCGGTCGTTCCCAGTGCTTCCGGTCGGCGTGCCCTGGCCCGCGCCTCAGTTGTTCGTGAACTGCTCGAGGTCCTCGGTGTGGCGGTGGCCGTCGTCGGCGGCGCTGAGCCAGAAGCGTGGTGCGCCTGCCTCCCGGTATCCCTTGTCGTTGATGACAACCTCGCTCATGACTAGCCCCGGCCCAGTGGGGACTCGTCGCGCCACGGCGCTATCGGTGTCCTCGTTGTAGACCGTGCCTGAGTTGGTGTCGACGACCTCCCAGTGAATTCGACCCTCATCGGGAAGATAGGTGCACCGCCTGATCCACCCTCCGAGAAGGATCTCGCTGGAGTTGGTGAAGGAGGCCAGGTGCTTGCCGTGAAGATCGACCTGCGTCACGGTCGACGTGGTGGTGGAGTCGTGAAAGTGGATGGGCTGTGAGGACAGGAGAAGAGTGCTCTTCCCGGAGCCTGCAAGCCACAGGCTTGTGTTGAAAGACGTCGGAGACGACGTTGTGTCCTTCAGTGAGAAGACGCTGATACGTCCCTTGCCCGCACCAGCGGGGTAGTAGGCGTCAGCTGTCTCGACGGCGAGTGAGTCGCTGGTCAGGGCCTGGCCCAGGACCAGCCCGTCGACCTCCACCGTGCGCACCGGCTTCCCGGAAACTGCGTCAAGAACGACAACGGTCGTCCGCTGCTCGGCGGGGACGACAGGTGTCTGCCGAGCGGGGCGGGGGCTGTCGTCGGCGACTTCCGGTGGACGCAGCACCAGGGAGAGGTACTTCCCGTTCGGGCTCACGGTTGCATAGCCTGCGGTACGGGAGTTGAGGACGTCTCGGGCCAGCTTCTGCGCTGACTGAACATCCATGCCGTTGTCGTGACGTCTGTAGGCTGCAATCCTCGGCGTCAGGGACATAGCCCACACGGGCTCTTTGTCAGAGGCCTCGTATCGTGCAATGAGTGTCGATTCCTGGTTCTTGGTGTTGAATGACTGGATGACGCAGATGTCCGCTCCCTGCGCGGGAAGGTAGGAGGGATCCTGAGATCCAGGATTGCTTATCCAATCGCTCGTCTTGTCTTGGCAGTCCTTCATCTGTTCCGCTGTGAGAGACGTCGGTGACATGGGTGGTGCCGTGCTCGAAGATGACGCACGTGAATTGGAGTGGCAGGCGGTCACCGTGAGTGACAGCAGCAGCGGAAGCGCCACCATGAGCGCTGTGCTTCGATGGCTTATGAAGGCAATGCTGTGTGGGAACTTAGATTTCACGTCAACCTACCCGGGGAACCCGTAGATTCGGAAAGACTGTGATGCTATGGGGAGATTAGGGGTATTGTTGACGATGGCGAGAGTGGCTCCGGGAGTACTCAATGAGGAGATGTAGTGATAATCGTCCCGGCTGACAGCGGTGTCCTTCATGGTGGAGTTATATTCTCCTGACTTTAGCGGGTAGTAGGTTGATCCGGGCTCAACTTCTGCGAGCGGAATGATCCTGCTGTCACCCGTTTTGATCGTGATGTGGCCGTCGCCTGTGGTGATAACGGAGCTATTTCCATCTGTTGTGTTGGTGGCAGGTGTGCCGTTTTCAATGTTCGTTGCCGCGATCCCCACTGCTGTGACATAGTGCGGAAACTGGTTGAGCGGTGCCACCGTCATGGTGGCAGGATTGAAGACCGTTCCGATGCTGCTTGAGTCTTTCCATGTTGAAGAGTAATTAAGGCTTCTGGTCTCCACAGGTCGTCCGTCCGGTGTCGTCGCCGGAAAGACCGAGATCGTGCCGGTGGAGAGAAAGGCTGGGGCGTTGATGCCCAGCGTTGTGCCCAGATCGAAGGTGCGGGTGTCCGCACCGGGCGCCTCGCTGAGGGCGTCCAGGCTGATGGCGTGGGCTCGTCGTGCCTTCAGGTCGTCGTTCTCATGATGCTGTGTTGGGGTGCGATCGTCGTAGACGCCGATCCACCCTCTGGCAGTGATGATGTCGCCGAATTCCTGCTCCTGAAGGACGCCGGTAACCTTCCTGGGCTGGGAGGGGTCAGCCTGAGGTAGAACTATGAGAGAGTCGCTACCGCTATCGTATCCATAAATGAAGCTCGCGTGTCCTGCCGTGCCCGCGTAGGCGGCGACGGGATTCGGTCCAGTATCTTTGTAGAGGTGGATGTCCTTGAGGTCCCACATCCGTGAGCCGTCAGTCAGGGAGTAGGCGACGGTACCGTCAAGAAGAGCTGAATCGCTGAGTTGAAATGTGTCTTCGTGGTCCTCGGTCTGACGGGGATGCTCCAGAATGACCTTCCCGGTGACGGCGTCGAGAACCAGCGTCGTAACCGGTGACGTGCCGTCGAGTTCACGCCATTCTGGGCTCATGGACGAGTAGATCGTCGGATCTGTGGCAACGACTGCCACGTATCGCCCGTTCGGACTGGTGATGAGTCCCAGATCTCCTGACGCGACGGGATCCGTCTCGAGTAGCTGGCTGCGGAACTCAGCGCCGGCACGGCGGTATTGCCAGCGCGCCGAGTCGTTGGCGGGGTCGATCCCAGTAATCGTGTCCCTGGTGAGGAGGATCGGGCCCGCGGCCCCGCCAGCGATGTCGAGGAAGTCGTCGACATCCTTCACCCACGTCTTCTGCGCTCCGAAGGATGTGGGATAGGCGGGTAGTTGGGCGGTATCGACAGCGGGTGCTGTGGTCTGCGTGATCGTGGGGGCGTCGGCATGCGTGCTCTTCACCATGCGATAGGGGATGCCGAAGCCGGCCACCAAGGCAATTGCGGGCAGGAGTGCGATGGCGGCCGTGCTGAGGCGGCGGAAGGGATGGATCTGAACGGCACGGGACCATAGCTGCCGTAACCCGACGCCCCGAGGGCGGCTGAACCAGAGATCCAGAGCCTCGGGGGACGGCTCGTCACCGTGTGGCTCCTCGGAGGGGAGAACGACTGACCGAGCCGCCCAGAGCCCGATATGCGCCATCGCGATCAGTCCGAATGCGGCGATCCCCATCGCGAAAGCCAGGAGCTCGCCCAGACGGACACCGAAGGCGGATGCGGTCTCCCGCCACAGCTGCAGAACCGGAAGGCAGGCGTAGGCGGTGCCTGCTGCAACCCCGGCCACAGGCAGGAGCTTGAGGGCGGTGATGACACCCGTCCGAATTCTGTTCGCCCCGGTGGTGCGGTAGTAAGGCGTGGGCCACACGGATGCGCCCACGAGCCACAGCACCAGCAGCAGCGCGCATCGTTTCCATGACTGGGTGATCGCTACCCGACCCACGCCTTTGATGCCGCTGTTCCAGGCGAAGAACAGAGCGACTGCCATGATCAAGGCGATGACGCTGCCGGCGAGCAGGGCGCGCATGCATGCCAGTAGGCGTGGGTGATCGCTGAGCACGGCATCGTCGTGATCGAGGTGCGCCGGAGACATCTCGGTGTCGGTGCCGACGGTCTCCTCGGCTTCGGAAGGGGAGAGCGAGGTGGGCGGAGAAGGTGTGGATTCCATGATGGTGCGTCGATCGTGGTGATGTCAGTTGTTCTCGAACTGCTCGAGGTTCTCGGTGTGTGGGTGGCCGTCGTCGGCGGAACTGAGCCAGAATGCGGGCTTGAACTCCGTTGAGCCCTTCCCGTTGGGGACCTTCTGCTCGACGAGCAGTCCAGGGCCAGTCGGCACGCCGCTTTCAACGGCGGTCTTTCCCGTGATGTCGATTGTCTTCTTAATGCTGGGATTGACGAGTTGCTGCTCAACTGCCTCCCGAGAAGGGCTGAGGGACTTCCGTTCATCCTCTGACGCTGTCTTTGAGCGTTGCTGATAATCGCTAGCTGCTTTGGGGTTCGCGAACCGGCGGATCCAGCCGCCGGGGTGGACTGAAGTAACTCCAGAGATGCTTCCGGCCGTGCTCCCATCGGTGTTGAGGAGGGAGACGGTCGTTATCGAGCACTCGTCGAAGCAGTCGTCCGGGAGAAGGTCGGGTGCGAGCACGAGGTTCTCCCGGGTGGCGCCCACCAGCCACTTATCGGTGGGGAAGGAAGAGGGCTGAGCGCTTGTCTCTGTCAGGGAGAAGATGGTGATGGTTCCCTTCCCGGAGCCGGCCGGGAAGTAGTTTTGGGCGGTCTCGACGGCGAGGGTGCCGTTGGTGAGCGCCTGCCCTAGGACAACCCCAGAGACCTTGGCGTCCCTGACCGTCTTGCCGGTCTTGGTGTCAAGGACGACGACATGCGTGCGTAGATCGGCTGCCGTCTCTCCCGTCTGCTGCTCGGCGGGAAGGAGGATCAGCGACAGGTGTCGACCGTCAGGACTGACGACGGCGCTCCCCGACGGCGAACGGCCCATGGCGTTATTCATCGCACTTTGGGCGCTGTTGGTGTATTCGGTTCTCTCTTGGTCGGCGACTGCAGGTTTGATCGAAACCGCCCACTGGAACTTATCAGTGGAACGTTCTCGACTCACTACGATGGTCGTCAGTTCTTTGGCAGTGGAGCCTATCCCCCCAGCTACGTATGATGTGCTCATGGTGACGGTGCCGCTGGCGGTTGACGCTGGTCCGTTGTCAATATGGCTGCTTGAATCCTGCGTCTTGGACGCATCTGCTTCCTGCGCGGTGAGGGAGGTGATGACGAGGCTTTGAGTGCCTTCCCCGATGCTGCATGAACTGATGGTGAGCGCGAGCGTCGCGGTTGCGACGAGTGCTGTCAGCCGCCGGAGCGTGGAGGATGTGCGGGGAGTCAGGGGATGTGCGGCTCTCATTTCTGTCCTCCGGTGATGCCGAAGATCCGATATGTGCTGCGGCAGGTCTGGTCTTGGTGATCTGAATCGACACCACAGCTGGTGTACAACGTATCGGTTGCGTTGAGAATGGCGATGACGGCTCCGGGTGTCCTGACAGCCTTTGTGCGACTCTCGGGGTTGACGCCCTGAGGGCTGAGCGGCTGGGCTGGAGCGTTCTTGGTGTCGGTCAGTTTCTGGGATGGCTGATATGTGGAACCGGGTGTGATGGGGATGGTGGTGCCGGGTGAACCGTCACCGGGACGAATGACGAGTGCTGCGGAGGATGAGCCGTCTTCGGCAGGTGTCTCAACGATCCCAGTGCGCGCGCCAGCAAGGCTCCGATCCTGTGACACGGGGGTGACCGTGCGGGTGACTGGGTCGAAGACTGTCGCGGCTCGTGAGTTCTCTGCGGGGTAGAGGAGGTCCGCGTCCCGACTGATGACGGGATAGGTGACGATACTGCCAGAGATGCGTGATGCCTCTGCGTTGATCCCCGAAGTCGCCCCTAGTGGGAAGGTTGAGGTGTCGGCGCCGTCGACCTTGGCCAGTGCGTCCAGGCTGATCGTTTCAGCCACAGGGTTACCCGAGGAATCAACCTCGCCGGTGTAGCGGGCTGCCCACCCGTTGATGAAGACACTGAGTAGGTAATCGGTCCGGTCTGATCCAAAAGGAGGTTCTGACAGAATGTGCTGAACCTCAACCTTGGCGCTAGGGTCGTTCTGTGGACAGACCGTGATGTTTACCGCTGACATCATTGAGTTGGAGGAGGCATCCTCGGTGGAGCGGTCCTCAGACATCCTCAGGAGGAATGAGGAGTGCCCGGCCGGACCGGAATAAGGAGCGTCGGCGCTCTCCGGGAGAGACCACATCTGGGACCCGTCGGTCAGGGAGAAGGCGGTGTCGTCGTCGAGGACTGCGGAGTCGGTCAGCTGAAGATAGCCGCCGGAACCCTGATGCTCTACGACGATCCTGCCGGTCAGAGCGTCGAAGACCAGGGTGATGGCGTGAGGAGATGCGACGAATGTGGGCAGCTGGACCCGGGCGGCCACGTACTTGCCGTCAGGGCTGGTGACCAGCTCGCCTCGGTTTGAGTTCCAGCCGGCGGGGGCGTAGGTCATGTGCTTGCGGCTGTAGCTCCACAGGACGCTGCCGTCCTTGGAGTTGAGCGCCATGATGCCATCGTCGGTGAGGAAGATGGGACCGCCGGCGCCCGCGACGGTGGTCAACTTGGTGGAGGAGATCTCCTTGCTCCAGGAGGCGTTCGGCGCCAGCGACGTGGGAGGTGTGAGCGAGGTGTCGGCGGGGGCGGTGGCCATGACGTGGTGGACCGGGTTGGCCAGTGCCCATGTTCCCGCGAGGGCTGAACCAAGGGTTAGTGCTGGGGCAATGACCAAAGCCGTGAAGTAGGCACGCGTGCGTCGAGGTACCCGAATGCGCTCGTAGCGGGGGAGTCCCTTGTCGGTCTTCTCTCCGGTCTTGCGCTGGAGGTGGCCCCAGCGGCTTGGGTCATCGGGATCGCTGTTACCGACCGCGGTGGTGCGCATGCGCAGGTAGTGCTGCAGTGGGACAACGTTGAGGAAGAGCGTGGCTGAGAGCGCCACTCCAGCCAGCGCCAGCAGGAACAGGACGGAGAACCCTGTCTCCTGGTAGGTACTCCACCACGCCATTATCAGAGACGCCGACATCGTCACGCCCAAGGCCGCCATGACCGTGATCATGACCGTCGTCAGGATGGGGCCCTTCTTCCCCCTTAAGGTGAGGCACGGCCAGACCAGCACCCCTCCGACGATCATGCAACTTGTCAGTACTGAGACTTTGCTCGGGATGAGGCCGCTGGCCGTCTTGAGCTCTCGGCGCAGCACCAGTGCGGTCGCCGCGAGCACGACGGTGCCGATGAGTCCGCTCCAGCGCAGGGCGCGCAGCGTGAGGGTGCCGCGTGGTGGGAAGGGCTCGCCCTCGCTCTTGCCCTCGGCCTCACCCGTGTCCGGCGCCGTCGAGGCATCGTCGCTGGAGGTGGCAGCTCCTGGCTGAGTGCCGGGATCGGTGTCAGGCTGATCGGTGCTGTTCTCGGCGGCGTCGGGCGTGGGAGGCATGAGCCTATTGTG